>JAHDGO010000328.1:1633-3029 GCA_020627605.1 Yoonia sp. | reverse complement strand
CATTGTCGGGCAAATCGCGATTCATTTGTTCGAATTGTGATTTTTTCTTGGCAAAGCGTCAGGCTGCTGTCGCCATGAATTTGGCGAATGCGCGACCGGCACAGGGACGTGGGTCACATGATGCCGATATTGCTTAAGCTTGACTGCCTTGGCAGCAAAGATGGTGACAGCCTGATCGAGACTGGCTGTGCCTGCGTTTCAGCCTCAAACAGCAATTTCAGCGCGCTTTGCCCTGTCAGATGGCCAATTCTCTCAGCCCCGACATCGACCGTTGTGATTGGCGGTTTACAGATACGCGCGATTTCAAAGTCGCCAAAACCGGTCACTGATATGTCGTCAGGCACGCGCAGACCAGCATCCTCCAGCGCCATGATAGCCCCGAATGCAACGGGGTCGGACACGCAGACCAAGGCATCAAGGCCACGGATCTGGTCAATCCTGTCGGCGACCGCCTTGCCCCCGTTTGTCATTGTCGCCGGTGCGGGCCCGGTTGACAGGTCCACCACAGGCGGCAACCCGATTTTTGCGGCTGCGTCAATCGTACCCAGCCGCCGCGCGTTCCCTCGCCCGTCAGAGCCGGGGTCGGCACCAAGAAACCCGATTTTCCTCCGACCCTTTTCAGCCAGATGGGCCACAACAAGTTCCATGCAATCCGCGTTTGAAAATCCGATCACATGGTCCAGCGGGTCCTCCGGCAGGTCCCAGATTTCGAACACAGGCTCTTGCAGTGACGTCAGCAGTTTGCGCACAGCCGCAGTGTGCGCGCCTCCTGTCAGGATGATGGCCTCTGGCCGGCGCGCAAGCAGCTGCCGGACCATCGCCTCCTCCTGCGTGATGTCATAGTCGGTGATACCCAGCAAAAGCTGCAGACCGCTTTCTGCCAGCGACTCTGTCAGGGCGCGATGTGTCGCTGCGAAATTTGCATTGTTGATAGATGGCAGCGTCAACGCCAGAAACCCGCTGCGCCCCACCCGAAAGGCCTGCGCCGTCGTATCATAGACATAGCCAAGCCGGTCAGCGGCATCTTTGACCATCCGGCGGGTTTCGTCGTTCACCGAGGCGTCATCCTTGAACGCCCGCGACACCGTCATCGGAGAGACGCCTGCCTCTCTCGCTACGTCTCGCATGGTGATCCGTGCGCCCAATTCGACCTCAGTGCGTAAATTCGTTCAGTTGCGTCACGTGATGATGAATCCGTCCCTCGAAGAATTCGGCAACGATCTGACCTGTTACCTCTTTAGACTGATATCGGGCCGGAGATTCAAGCGCTGCATCCATTGTATCAAGATCAGGGTAGGTGATCGCCAGGATCAGTGGATATTCTGGCGCGCCCGGGTCGCGGGCATCGCTGAACATCACCCGCACGTCGGTGTTGCCGGTGAACTGGGTCCAAAGC
>JAHDGO010000328.1:0-1623 GCA_020627605.1 Yoonia sp. | reverse complement strand
CTGCCCATCCTTGATGCTGCCTTCAAACAAGGCAAAACGTGTGATCATTCCGGCATCTCCTCTTTCGCGCCATTGAAAAATTCCATCACGGCGGCCTGATCTTCGCCGCCCAGTCCCGCCGCAGTCAGCATCCGGTGGATTTCGGTGCAAAGCGCCGTCATCGGCATGGATGTCCCGGTGTGCCGGGCAAGATCGTTTACCATGTTGAGGTCTTTCACCATGTTGTCGATGCGCCCGGTGCGCCGGTAATCCTTTGTCGCAAAGCGCGGCATATATTCCTGCAGCAACGCACTGTCGGCGCGCCCCCCTTTCAAGGCGACCGGGATCTTGGTGGCATCCACACCGGCGTCGAGCGCCAGTTGCGTGGCCTCCGCCACGGCCAGAAATCCCAGCCCGCAGAGAACCTGATTGATCATTTTTGTGGTCTGCCCGGCACCGGGGCCGCCCATATGGGTCATATTGGCAGCCACGTCTGACAGGATGGTCTGCGCACCCACCACATCATCCTCGGTCCCGCCCAGCATCAGCGTCAATTCACCGACAAGTGCCTTCGGTGCCCCGCCGGACAGCGGGCTATCGACCCATGCCAGCCCCTTCTCGGCAGCCATATCGGCCAGCTTGCGCGTTGTTGCGGGGTCGATTGAGGACATGTCGACGATCAGCGTGCCCGGACGGGCGCCGTCGGCCACACCCTGCGGCCCAAAGACCGCAATTTCGACAATGCGGGACGCGTTGAGGCTGGTGATAACCGCATCGGCTGTCTCGGCGGCTGCGGCCGCACTTTTTGCGGCGGTGGCGCCTTTGGCAACAAGAGCAGCGACCTTTGCCTCATCAAGATCAAAGACAGCAAGTGCATTGCCTGTTTCCAGCAGGCGGGTGCCAATTGCACTCCCCATCGCCCCTGCCCCGATGAGTGCCAATTGTCTTTTCATTGCAGGTTCTTCCTTACGACTGTCTGAACGTCTTTGATCACCGCCGCGATGGGCCGCGCAATGTCCACGCGCTGCCCCAGTTCGGATCGGTCAAGCGGCTCTAAAGCGGCGTATTGGCTGTCAAGCAGGGTCGCTGGCATGAAATGATTGGCACGCGCGTTCAGTCGGCGCGCCAGCACGTCTTGCGCTGCGTCAAGGTGGATGAAACAGACCGGTTCCTCTGCCCGCGCGCGGATGATGTCGCGGTAGGCGCGTTTGAGGGCGGAACAGCCGAGCACGACCGGTCCTGCAGTTTCGGCAAGCACCCGTCCGACCTCTTCCAGCCACGGCTGGCGATCGTGGTCATCCAACGGCCGACCACTGGACATCTTCACGATGTTGGACTTGGGATGCAGGTCGTCACCATCCACAAACGTCATTTCACAGGCGTCCGCCACGGCCTGCCCGACTGTTGATTTGCCACAACCCGACACACCCATGATGACATAGCAGCGGGTCACAGCGAGGCCGTGATGCCACCGTCAACAAACAGCGTGTGACCGTTGACAAAGCTTGAGGCAGACGACGACAGGAAAACGGCTGCGCCGACCAATTCGTCAACATTGCCCCAGCGACCGGCGGGCGTGCGTTTTTTCAGCCACGCGCTAAATTCCGGGTCCGCAACAAGGGCCGCGTTCAGCGGTGTATCGAA
>JAHDGO010000327.1:1838-3036 GCA_020627605.1 Yoonia sp. | reverse complement strand
TAGGTCCTCATCTTCTTTTGTTCATAAAAATCCCGGGGTCCGGGGCTGGCCCCGGTCCTGCCTTATCACGGGAACACAAACGCCCGCTCATGCCTCGTCCACCACTTCAAAAAGGGCCGGAACAGCGGGGCAAGGCGCCAGTTCATTGCTCACCACGTCAGACAGGCGCGCCTGATGCAGGAACACATAGACATGCGCGCTCAACCCCTCCCACAACCGATTGGTCATGGATTGCGCGCGAGAGCCTGAGGCCGCGCCCGACGCTCCTGCCCCCTTGTGCATGGCCGAAACGGTTTCATCGACAGCCCCCAGAATTTCGGCCACGCGGATGTCGGAAGAGGCACGCGCCAACCGGTACCCACCGCCGGGGCCACGCACGGAATCAACCAGCCCGGCCCGGCGCAGTTTGACAAAGAGCTGCTCGAGATAGGGCAGAGAGATATCCTGCCGTTTCGATATTTCTGTCAGGTTCACCAGCGCGCCGGGTTCCTGCAAGGCCAGATCGGCCAGCGCGACCATGGCGTAACGGCCCTTGGTACTTAATTTCATGCCCGATCCCCCCGATCACCGGCGCAATTGCATTGACGGCAAAGCCTTGCGTCTTTACTTCACCCAGACCACTTAGGTTTGGGCCTCTGCCCTAGTTTAGAATCTTTCTAAGGTGCCCGAGCATTTTCGTCAAGAATTTGGCCCGGCCCCAGTAGCAACGGACCAGCAATGCCCGAAGTCATCTTCCCCGGCCCCGAAGGACGCCTTGAAGGGCGTTACCACCCCCAGAAAGACCGCGACGCGCCTATCGCCATTGTGCTGCATCCGCATCCGCAATTTGGCGGCACGATGAACAACCGCGTCGTCTACAACCTGCACTATGCGTTCTACAACATGGGTTTCACCGTTTTGCGGTTCAACTTCCGTGGTGTGGGCCGCAGTCAGGGTGAATATGATCAGGGCGTGGGTGAATTGTCGGATGCGGCCTCTGCACTGGATTACCTGCAGTCGATGAACTCCAACTCCAAACATTGCTGGGTTGCGGGCTTTTCCTTCGGCGCATGGATCGGGATGCAGCTGTTGATGCGGCGGCCAGAGATCACGGGCTTCATCTCTGTCAGCCCGCCCGCCAACATGTATGACTTCAGTTTTCTGGCACCCTGCCCGTCCTCGGGCCTGATCATCAATGGCAGCAATGACCGCGTGGCCC
>JAHDGO010000327.1:0-1828 GCA_020627605.1 Yoonia sp. | reverse complement strand
AAGGGTATCACCATCACCCATGATGAAATGGAAGGCGCCGGTCACTTCTTCGAGGACCCGCATATGGATCCGATGATCGACACCGTGCGCAGCTACGTGCGCCGTCGCCTGACAGAAACGACAAGGTAAGCCATGGCCGATCCGTATCTGATCCGTGTGGCAGGTGAATTGGCTGATGCGGCGCTCGCTGATCAGGCTGCCTCTGGCGATATCAAGATCGTTGACCAGATCGGCGAAATCCTTGGCGCCTCGTCACAGACACTGGAAGAGGCGTTTCTGACAGCCGTCCGCGTGCGCCGGGCAGAGGCGCGTGCGCGCGCCATGCTTGAACAGCGCAAGGCCAACAACTATGCCGAGGGGCCCAAGCCAAAGGCAGCGCCACTGCAGGGCGTGAACACACCAGCAGAGGAAGAGGCCGCATCCCCGGACGCGCCGGAACCACCGGCAGAGCCCAAAGCCCCCAGCCCGAACGCACCGCGCCGCGTCAGCCGCTGATGGCGGACCGGATCGCTGCGCAACTGGCTTTCCTGACAGAGGCGGACAAGCTGAAATCAGTGCTGCGCGGCACCACGCTATGTGATGGCTCCCGCCGCGTAAATTTCCGCCGAACATTCCTGGCATATCGCGCTTTATGCGCTTGTGATGGCCGAACATGCCAATCGACCTGTCAACATCGACCGGGTGATCCGCATGTTGCTGATCCACGATCTGGTGGAGATCGACGCAGGCGACAACCCGATCCACGGCGATCACGACCCGGCAGAGATGGCCAGAATCGAACAGGCCGCCGCAGACCGTATCTTTGGTCTGCTGCCCGCTGATCAGGCAACATCATTCCGCGCGCTCTGGGATGAATTCGAAACCGCCGAAACCGACGACGCGATCTTTGCCAAATCCATCGACCGCGTGCAGCCCGTCGTGTCCAATCTGGAGAGCGGCGGGCGCAGTTGGATCGACTACAAGGTCACACGCGGACAGGTCGAAACGCGGGTCGGTGTCAAAGTCCAGCGCGGCGCTCCGGCCATCTGGGCCGCGCTCAAGACGCGCATCGATGCGTGGTTTTCCACGTCATCGACCCAATCGCCAGACTGACAGGTCCGCAGGTGCCGTCTGCCCACGACACCGACTGACCGTCTCCGCCCCCACATTCCCCCTATACAAATCCGCCCGACAGGCGTAGTGCGCGGGCCTTACCCGATGGAAAGCCTGACCTGATGATCCCGACCCTTGCCGATGCCCTTGCCAAACAGGGCTATGATGAACTGACCCCGGTGCAGGTGGCCGTCACGGATGCGGCACTGGATGGGCAGGATCTGCTGGTCTCGGCGCAAACCGGATCAGGCAAGACCGTCGGTTTCGGCCTGGCGATTGGCCCCACCATTCTGGACGAGGCCGGTCATTTCGGCCCCGCTGCGGCCCCCTTCGCGCTGATCATCGCGCCAACCCGCGAACTGGCCCTGCAGGTCAAACGCGAGTTGCAGTGGCTTTATGCCGGTGCTGGCGCGACGCTGGCCTCTTGCGTCGGTGGCATGGACTTCCGCGACGAACGGCGCAGCCTGGAACGCGGGGCGCATATCGTCGTGGCCACGCCAGGCCGTCTGCGCGACCACATCATGCGCGGCACCATTGATCTGTCAGAGATCAAGGCCGTGGTGCTGGACGAGGCTGACGAAATGCTCGACCTGGGGTTCCGCGAGGATCTGGAGTTTATCCTTGATCAAGCCCCCACTGACCGCCGCACGCTGTTGTTTTCCGCCACCGTCCCGCCGATGATCGCCACGCTGGCAAAATCCTATCAGAAAGACGCCGTGCGCGTCGCGACCGCCGC
>JAHDGO010000326.1 GCA_020627605.1 Yoonia sp. | reverse complement strand
TCCCCGACCTCGTGTTCGATCTTCAATTCATCGAAACGCGTTGCGATGTCCTGCGCGACCGGGATCGAGCGGGCCGTGGCCAGCGCGCAGTAGTCCATGCCGGGGCAGGCGATGATGTCAGAGGCAAGGCCGATGTTTGCTGTCGCAAGATCAGCCGCGCGCAGCGCCTGATAGACCGCAGGCAGATCGGATTTGTGGACATGCGGCAGGATCACGTTCTGTTCGTGGCTGATGCGCAATTCACCATGGCCATATTGTTCCGCCAGATCAGCCATGACGCGCATCTGATCAGAGGTCGCGTCACCGGGCGTGGCACCATGTTTCTTGATGCTGATGGACACGATGGCATAGCCGTCGGCCTTGTGCTGGCTCAGGTTCGTGTCGGTCCAGGACCGGAAGGCAGGGTTGGCGAGACGCGCGGCCTCATACCCATCAACGGATTTATGGGTGAAGGCAGGCGGGGCAAAGGCCGCCTCAATCGACGACAGCAGGTCCTGATCGAAACCGGTAAAGCCTTCGCGGATCGCGGCGAACCGCTCTTCCACCAGCCCTTGGATCTTTTCCAACCCGTTTTCATGCACGGTGATCTTGATGCGCGCCTTGTATTTGTTGTCGCGGCGGCCCAGCAGGTTGTAGACGCTGACGATCGCCTCGCAATAGGGCAGCAGGTCAGCCTTGGGCAGGAAGGCCCGCAGGACCTTACCCACCATTGGTGTGCGGCCAAGGCCACCGCCGACGATGACCTCAAAACCCGGCTTGCCCGCGTCGTTGCGGACCATGCGCAGCCCGATATCGTGGGCTTTGGTCACGGCGCGGTCCTGTGCAGCACCTGTCACGGCGATCTTGAATTTGCGCGGCAGGAATTGGAATTCCGGGTGGTCGGTGGACCACTGGCGCAGCAGTTCAGCGACCGGGCGGGGGTCTTCGATCTCATCCGCGGCGGCACCGGCAAAGTGGTCGGCGGTCACGTTGCGGATGGTGTTGCCTGATGTCTGGATCGCGTGCATGCCCACATCGGCCAGTGCCTCCAGCATATCGGGCACATCCCGCAGCTTCGGCCAGTTGTACTGGATGTTCTGGCGGGTTGTGAAATGGCCATAGCCCTTGTCCCAGCGGTCAGCGATATAGGCGAGTTGGCGCATCTGTGCGGGGTTCAGCGTGCCATAGGGCACGGCCACGCGCAGCATATAGGCGTGCAATTGCAGGTAGAGGCCGTTCATCAGGCGGAGCGGCTTGAATTCATCTTCGGTCAGAGAGCCGTCGATCCGGCGTTCCACCTGCCCGCGAAACTGGGCGACGCGGCTGCGCACGAAGGCTTCATCAAAGTCGGTGTAAGTGTACATCAGGAATGCTCCGCCTGCTTGCCGTGGGGATAGTTGGATGGGCCGCGCGTGCGGAACGCCTCGCGGAAATGGGTCGGTTCCGGGCCGCGCGTGCCGGGTTTGGCATCGGCCAGATAGGCACCGGCGATTTCACCGGCAAAGGCTTGCGCCTCGATCAGGCGCAGGTCTGCGTGGGCCTCATCGGTGATCAGCTCTGCCTCGGCAATGTCGCGGGTCCAGCGGTTGTCTTCGGTCAGCCAGACGGCATCGCCTTCCAGCAAGGCGTTGGCCGTGACGACCTTGGGTGTGAAAACGCGGGGCATTATGCAAACTCCCTGATTTGGGTGGCCTGGGCTGCGGCATCGCGCGGGGCGAGGCCGTAAAATGTGATGGCGGGGCCGGTCAGATTGGCACGGCTCATCGTCGGCTCCATCTCGGCCAATGTGGTCGCGATGATGCGCTGATCGGCGCGGCTGACATTTTCGATGATGGTCACAGGGGTTGCCGGATCAGCGCCGTGCATCAGCAGGCGGCCCTGAATGAAGCGGGCGGATTTCTTGCCCATATAGATCGCTGCAACCTCGCCGGGCTGCGCCAATGCCTTCCAGTCATGATCGGCGTAACCTTTGGTGTCATGGCCCGTGATCAGGCGCACGGCAGAATTGCGGTGTCGCTTCGTCAGGCTTTGCCCGATGTTCGCAACGGCAGCAGAGGCGGCAGTAATGCCGGGGATGATGCGGTAGGGGATACCTTGCGCCTCTATCGCCTCGATTTCTTCGTCCAGACGCCCAAAGACCGTAGGGTCACCGGCCTTCAGCCGGACAACGTGGTGCCCGTCCAGCGCATGCTGCACGATCAGCGCGTCGATGTCGGCCTGTGCCATGGATGCGCCGAAACCCTCTTTGCCAGCGTCGATGATGATCGCCTCGCGCCGGGCGAGTTCGAGGATCTCTGGCGTGACCAGCCGGTCGTGGATGACCACATCGGCCTTATCAAGCGCATTGCGCGCCTTTAGTGTCAGCAATTCAGGGTCACCCGGACCAGCGCCCACCAGATCAACAGAGCCTTGCTTGGCTGTTGTCATGACATGGCTGTCCAGCAGATTCTCAAGTGCGGGGATCACAGCCTCTTGCCCATCTTCCAGCGCCTTTGGTCCAGCCCCGAAATAGAAGGCCGACCAGAAATCGCGCCGCTTGCGCCCCATTGGCAGCACATCAACCGCGTGGCGGAACGTTTTGCCGATCCGGGCAAGAACACCCAGCGATGTTGGTAGGCGGGCCTCCAGATCGGCCTTGATCGCGCGGGCCAGAACTGGCGCTGCACCCTCGGTCCCGATCGCCACGGTCACCGGGTCACGGTCCACAATGGCGGGGGTGATGAACTGGCTGTCGGCCAGATTGTCGACGATGTTGACCAATGCGCCTTCGGCATGGGCGATGGCAGAGACGCGGGCGTCTTCTTCGTCGTCTTCATTCGCGGCATAAAACAGCGCGGCACACAGCGCATCACCCGGTTCCATCGCCCGCTCAACGATCCGCAGCTTGCCCTGATCGGCCCATTTACGGATGTCATGGGCAATTGCGGACGCGATGACGGTCAGATGCGCCTCTGTCTTCATCAAAAGACGCAGCTTGGCCATGGCGGCATCACCACCGCCTGAAACGACGATGCGACGGCCCTCAACTGCGAGGAAGATTGGAAAGTGCTTCATGGCGAACCTC
>JAHDGO010000325.1 GCA_020627605.1 Yoonia sp. | reverse complement strand
GCAGCGATGGGCGAGGCAGGCCTGCTCGGCGTCACCATCCCCGACGCATACGGCGGGCTGGGCGCGTCTTATGTGACCTACGGCCTTGTCGCGCGCGAGATTGAGCGGGTCGACAGCGGTTATCGGTCGATGATGTCGGTGCAGTCGTCATTGGTGATGTATCCGATACATGCCTACGGGTCCGATGCACAAAAGCAGAAGTATTTGCCCGGCCTTGCGGCAGGTACGCTGATCGGGTGCTTCGGCCTGACTGAACCCGATGCAGGCAGTGACCCGGCCGGAATGAAAACCACCGCGAAAAAGACCGCAGACGGCTATGTGCTGAACGGTTCAAAAATGTGGATCAGTAACGCGCCTATTGCTGATGTCTTTGTTGTCTGGGCCAAATCTGAGGCACATGACGGCAAGATCAGGGGCTTTGTGCTGGACAAAGGCATGGCGGGGCTGAGTGCGCCGAAAATCGGTGGCAAGCTGTCCTTGCGCGCCTCTGTCACGGGCGAGATCGTGATGAAAGACGTCGCCGTCAGCGAGGATGCGTTGTTACCGGGTGTGCAAGGGCTGAAAGGGCCGTTTGGCTGTCTGAACCGCGCGCGCTATGGCATTGCATGGGGCGTGATGGGCGCGGCAGAGGCCTGTTGGCACGCCGCCCGGCAGTACGGCCTTGACCGCAAACAATTTGGCCGACCGCTGGCGCAAACGCAGCTCTTTCAGAAAAAACTCGCCGATATGCAGACAGAGATTTCACTGGGTCTGCAAGGTGCCTTGCAAGTGGGGCGTCTGATGGATCAGGGCCGCGCCGCGCCAGAGATGATCAGCCTGATGAAACGCACCAACTGCGGCAAGGCCCTGGAGATCGCCCGCGCCGCCCGCGATATGCATGGCGGCAACGGGATCTCGGAGGAATTCCAGATCATGCGCCACATGGTGAACCTTGAAACGGTCAACACCTATGAGGGGACGCATGATGTCCACGCGCTGATCCTTGGGCGGGCGCAGACGGGATTGCAAGCGTTTTTCTGACGCCGGACCTAGGTCAGATGTTGTAGATATCGCGGTAGACGTAACGCACGATGTTTTCGCGGCTGATGCCGATGTCGGCCAGCTCGCGGTCTGACAGGCGCTGCATCTGCTGCACCTCGACAGAGCGGTTTTGCGCATCGGCAATCCGGTCAAAGAAGCTGGCAATGCCGGAAAAGAACGACATGGCAATGCCGCGGTCTTGATGGGTATCGGTGAAAAAGGCCATGAAGGCACCTCGTATCGGGTTGTTTTCGTTACCCGATACATATGTCATACATTCTGACCCAAAACCCACAATGCTGCATTGCCGCAATGCAGCAAACGCATGGCCAGGTTGTTAGTCGGCGTCGGTACGCCCTTCGATCAGCTTGCGCAGGATAACGTAGATACGATGGCCAAAATACCCAAGGATCGCCCCGGCGATCACACCAAAGGTTGTCCCGCTTTCAAAGAGCATCGACAGCACTGCGGCTGCGACCAAGGCCACCATGAAGGCCAGAAGCCGGATTTCATTGGGGGCAACCGTCATATGCTGTTGCAGCATCTTCGCCAGCGGCTGCGCGACCGGAGTTTCCAGTTGTGGGGTCAGAAACCCGGCGGCTGCGGCGATCAGAAACCCTAGCATGGGACACCCCTTTCATGTTGGCTATGGCCGGAGTATCCAAAATCGCCCCGATGACTGCAAGGGCTATGGAATCCCCCTGCCGGAGCGTGTAACGGAAAGATATGGCCGACAAAGAGATCACCAGCCTGACAATCCGGCGCCCGGATGACTGGCATTTACACCTGCGCGACGGCGCGATGTTGCGGGCGGTCCTGCCCGAGACAACACGCCATTTTGCCCGCGCGATCATCATGCCCAATCTGGTGCCCCCGGTGGTCACCGCCGCACAGGCCAGTGCTTACCGCGACAGGATCATGGCCGCCCTGCCCGCAGGGGCAAACTTCACCCCGCTGATGACGCTTTACCTGACAGAGGCGACCGACCCCGAAGACGTGCGCCGCGCCCATGCCGATGGGATTGCCACAGCGGTCAAGCTCTACCCGGCGGGGGCCACGACAAATTCAGCCTCTGGCGTGCGTGATTTTGAGAAAGTCCGCGCCGTGCTGGATATGATGGCAGAGATCGGCATGCCCCTTTGTGTGCATGGCGAGGTCACGGACCACAGCATCGATATCTTTGACCGCGAGGCCGCCTTCATCGACAAGGTGATGAAGCCCCTGCGCAAGAAGGTTCCTGATCTGAAAATCGTGATGGAGCATGTGACGACGCAGGATGCCGTCGATTACGTGCGCGACAGTATCAAGAACCTTGCCGCGACAATCACGACCCATCATCTGATCATCAACCGCAACCATATTCTGGCTGGCGGGATCAAACCGCATTACTACTGCCTGCCTGTCGCCAAACGCGAGGCGCATCGCGTGGCCCTGGTGCAGGCGGCTGTGTCTGGCGACAAGCGCTTTTTCCTTGGCACAGACAGTGCGCCCCATACCGACCCGCTGAAGCTGCAGGCCTGCGGCTGTGCGGGCATCTTTACCGCCCCCAACACCATGTCCTGCCTGGCAGAGGTGTTTGAGGCCGCTGGCAAGCTGAAAAAGCTGGAGGATTTTGCCGCGCTCAATGGACCGAAATTCTATGGTCTGCCGCCCAATGAGGACATGATCACGCTGGTGAAGGGTGATCCGGTCACCTACCCCGCGCAGATCGCGACGGATGACGGTCCGGTCACCGTGTTTGACCCGGGGTTTGATCTGCATTGGCGTGTCGCGGGATAGAAACTTTGATGCCTCCGGCGGGGATATTTTTGAACAAAAGAAGAAAGGACGCCTGCGCATGATCCCGACATCATTCCCGGCCAAGGACGAAATTGCGCGGCTGACCGCCGGTATGCTGATTGAAATCGGCGCCGTGAACTTCAACGCAAAAGAGCCGTTTACACTCGCCTCTGGCAAGCAGGCGCCCACTTATGTCGATTGCCGCAAGATCATTTCGTTTCCGCGCGTGCGCGCCACGTTGATGGA
>JAHDGO010000324.1 GCA_020627605.1 Yoonia sp. | reverse complement strand
GTGGGCGCAGCTGATTGCGTCAGACAATAACGGGGGATGGTTATGCGATTGCCATCGCGATAACATCAGGCGTTATTGAATATCACGGATGACTGGGATCAGGTCGGGGCATGAAACATCTTTCTTTCTCATTTCTGCTTTTGATGCTGGGCACGGTTGGCGCCAATGCCGCCTGCTATGCTGACTACAAGGCCAAGCAAGACAACCCGCTGCGGCTGCACTACGGTGTGGCCGAGGTCAGCGGCGAATGCACGGTCGGGTCAGCAGAAGACCAGTTACGTGATCGGCTGTCCGGCAATGACTGGCAGCTTTTGAACGTGCTGGGCGTCTTTGATGATGCGGGCCTTGATGAAAGAAAGGACAGCGCAGGTGACTACTTCCTCCGCTTCTGAGACACGCGAAATCGGCAACAGGATTGTGGTGGCGGGGATTGCCGCCATTGTCGTGATCCTGACGCTTGCCGCGGTCCTGCTGTTTATCAATCTGCCTGACGCCAACGCCTTCAACATGCGGGTAGAGCAGTTGTTCATCGAAAACGATGATCTGACCGGCAATGCCGAGATCAAGCTGTTGGAAATCCTCGCCGGGTCCGGCACGGCGTTTTCCGACACGCTGGCCTCTTACCGCTTTGTCATCTTCGTGCTGTTGGTCTTTGCGACGGCGCTGCTGGTGGCCGCGGTGGCCTTTCTGGTCATGCTGATCGCGCTGAACCGCCGGATGGGCCGGATTGAGCGGCAGGGGATCGAGGTGAATTCGCTGACCATCAGCCGCGACCAAAAGGCGGTTTACCTCAACGATTTTGAATTCAAACTGACCGATGCCGCCATCGAAACCCTGTCGGTTCTGGCAGAGGCGCGGATGGATGACGAGGTGCTGACCGGGGCCGAGATCGAAGGCGTGATATCCGGCAGAAACGCCGCCGATTGCGATGAGGCCGCTGGTGCGACCCGTATCAAACGTCTGCGCGACACGCTGGGCAACCAGATGATGAGCGAGCTCTTGGTCAAGAACATCGCCCGAAAGGGTTATGTGCTGGCCATCGACAAGGATGTCATCCGGATGATCTGACCGCGATCGCGTTCAATCCGGCAAATGGCGTGTGATTGTGGCGACACCGACGCACGCGCTGCAGGCAATGTCGGTTTGCGCCTTGCTCTGTCCTTTTAGACAGGCAATGATAATTTTGTGATGAGTTATAGGGGTGCCATGCACCACCGCCTTCGGTGTTTGAAGGCTGCGGTCGAACCCCGCGTTGGAGAGTAGACGTGTTTATGTTGAATAGATTTTCCCTGCGCGCGTTGAGTGTCGTGGCCGCATTGGCGGCATCCTCTGGCCATGCGCAGGAAGTGACGCTGCAGTCCTCTGATGGCACCGTCAACATGACCGGCGATTTCATCGAGTATCGCAACGACGCCTATACCATTGAAACAGACTTCGGCCCGACCCGCATCTCCGCCGAGGGGATGACTTGCATCGGTGTGGCCTGCCCTGACCTGTCAGGCACTGGCACCACGGTCGCGATTGGCGGCTCTGACACCATCGGGCTGGGACTGATGCCGCTGATGCTGGGCGCCTACGCCAATGACATGGATGCGCAGCTGATCATTGCAGCGACTGACGATGGCAAAGGGGGCCTTGCCCGCTTTCTGGACCCGGCAGACAACACATTGGCCATGGCAGAAGTGTCGATGCGCGCCACAAACACCGGTCAGGGCCTGCAACAACTGACAGACCAGCAGATCGATATTGCCATGGCGTCGCGGCGCAGCGCGGCAGAGAACCTGCAAGAGCATCTGTTTGCCATGGAAAGCCTGGTGATAGCGGTCAATCAGGCGAACCCGGTTGCGACGCTATCGGTGGCGGACCTGCGGGCTATTTATAGCGGTGACATCAAGAATTGGGCGCAACTGGGCGGTGAGGACCGCGCGATCACGGTGATTGGCCGCCCCGCCGGATCAGGCACACGTGACGTTTTTGAAGATCTGCTCTTTGAATCTGCGACTGCCCCGGCATTTCCCGGCCTGTTCATGGCCAAGACAAATGGCGAAGCCGCGCGCCTGGTGACCGATATCGAGGGTGCAATCGCCTATGTCGGTCACGCCTTCCGGCAGGGCACGAAACCGGTCACGCTGATTGATGACTGCGACATCCCCCGTCCCATGGATATCTTCGCCGTAAAGTCCGGAGACCATCCTATGCAGCGCAGGCTGTACCTTTACGGCAGCGCTGACGGTCTGAGCGATGGCGGTCAGGCGTTTCTGGATTTTGCGACCTCTCCACGCGCTGGTGCGGCGATCACAATGGCCGGGTTTTACGGGTTTGACGTGGCCCGTCAGGCACAGGGGCCAGACAGCGCGCGCGCGAAAGGATTGGCCAGTGGCAATGACGATCCCGCCGTTGACGCCGCAATCCAGGCCATGTTGGCAGAGATGCGGGGCTTTGACCGGCTGTCGACCACATTCCGTTTTGACGCGGGATCGGATGCGCCCGACGAAAGAGCCGTAAACGATCTTGCCGCTTTGATCAGCTATCTGCAGGCGCAGCCAGCTGGGACCACGCTGCATCTGGCCAGCTTCACCGATGACAGATTGGCCTTTAATGGCAGTCTGGCACGGTCACAGGCGCTGGCAGACCGCATCGCGGCAGAGCTGCGCGGTCAGTTCCCCGGCATCACATTGACAAGTGCCGGCTATGGGGCAATTGCCCCGGTGGCCTGCAACGCCACCGCCGACGGGCGGCGCCGCAACAACAGGGTTGAAGTCTGGATCAGCACGGCGGGATGAACGCCCCTGTCAGCCAGACCGCATCAGCGTCTCGCCCGGTGCCAGCTTCGGGCTGAGCGTGATGGTGGGCCCATCCGGCATCGCATCACCACGGTTCAGTGCCGCAATGATTTGTGCGGCCTTGATCCCGATGTCGCGCCGGCAGGCATCCATCGTGGCCAGTTGGCGCGGCAGACCTTCCAGCAGTTCAACACCGTTGAAACCGGCCAGACCGATCTTGCCGGGGACATCAATGCCCTGTTCCTGCAGGTACAAGAGACCACCCGCCCCGATCATGTCGTTCGAGTAGTAGAGAAA
>JAHDGO010000323.1 GCA_020627605.1 Yoonia sp. | reverse complement strand
GCCGCACTGGCCGGTGTTGGCACGGCGATTGCTGCGGGTCTTTTGGGATGTTTCGTGGTCTGGCGGCGCATGGCCTATTTCGGTGATGCAACGGCCCATGCCGCGGTGCTGGGCGTAGCACTGGCCCTGTTGTTCGGCACCTCCATCACGCTTGGTGTTGGTGTCGTCGCGCTGGCGATGGCGCTGATCATCCACGGGCTGAGCGGGCAGGGGACCTCTGTTGATACGATGCTTGGGGTGCTGGCGCATGGCGCGCTGGCGCTGGGGTTGGTCGCCGTCACGCTGATCCCGGGACAGCGGGTTGATCTGGATGCCTATCTCTTTGGTGATGTTTTAAGCGTCACGCGCATGGACCTTGCCGTCATCTGGGGCGGCGGGGCGATTGTTGTCGCGGTGCTTTGGGCGCAGTGGTCGGCGATGCTGACTGCCACGCTGAACCCCGATCTGGCCTATGCGGCCGGGATGCACCCGCGCCGTGCGCAGTTGATCCTGACCTTGCTGCTGGCGGCCGTTGTGGCCGTTGCGATCAAGGTGGTGGGCGCGCTGCTGATCACTGCACTGCTGATCATTCCCGCCGCTGCGGCGCGCGGTTTCGCCAGCACGCCGGAACGCATGGCGCTGATGGCCATGGGCATCGGTGCCTTGTCAGCCCTTGCGGGGTTACGGCTGGCTGTGATCCTGAATGTGCCGGTGGGGCCTGCCATCATCTGTGTCGCAGCAGCCATCTTTGCGTTTAGCACGGCGGTGCGCAGCCTGCGGTCCGCCTGACGCTAGACCTCGACCCAGATCGTGACGGGGCCGTCATTGGTCAGGCGCACCGCCATATCCGCGCCGAATGATCCGGTTGCCGTTGGAATACCCAAGGCATCCACATCGCTGATAAACTGTTGATAAAGCGCGCGCCCCAGATCCGGTGCTGCGGCTTGCGAAAACCCCGGACGGTTCCCGCGAGAGGTATCGGCGGCCAGCGTGAACTGGCTGACGATCAGGGCCGCACCGCCGGTGTCCAGCAGGGATTTGTTCATCTTGCCGCTGTCGTCGGCGAAGATGCGCAGCTTGCTGATTTTGGCGGCCAGCGTTGCAGATTTGGCCGCATCATCGGCTTGCATGGCGCAGACCAGCACAAGCAGACCGGGGCCAATCTGGCCAATCACGGCGCCATCCACGGTGACAGAGGCCTCTGTCACGCGCTGGATCAGTGCCCTCAAAGTTCTGCCGCCCAGGGCGGGTTGGCACCGGCGCGACTGACGGTGATCGCGGCGACGCGCGCACCGAACGCGGCGGCGGCGCGCAGACCAGCCTCGCCAGCGCCAGACAGCGCGCCCTTGGTCAGATGCCCGTCGCGCTGCAACTGCGCCAGAAAACCGGCGCTGAACGTGTCGCCGGCACCCACGGTATCAACCACGGTTGCCTTTTGCGCAGGCACGTCAAAGCTGCCATCCGTGGTCACAACAGTGACACCATCCCCGCCACGGGTCAGCAGGATCACCTGCGCGCCCGTCTCTGCCAACAATGCGGCGGCGTCGGTATTGCCGGTGATCCATTCAAGGTCTTCGTCAGATGTCTTGATGATATCGGCGGCGCCCAACATGCGGGTCAGGCGGGCGCGATAGGCGGCCTCATCCTTGATGAAACCGGGGCGGATATTGGGATCGATCATCGTCAGCCGCGACTGCGCCTCGCGCAGCATCAGCGCCTCGTAAGCTGCGCCGCAGGGTTCGACCACCAGACTGATGCCACCAAAGAACAGCGCATCTGCCTGCACATCCGGCAGATCATCCACTGTCAACATGCGCCCTGCGGTGTTTTCATCGTAGAATGCGTAAGAGGCATGGCCATCGGTCAGCTTGACGAAGGCCAGCGTTGTGGGCCGGTCGCTGACTGCCGCAGGGCTGCTGTCGACGTTCGACGCTGCCAGCCCGTCGCGCAGGACATCGCCGAACAGATCCGACGACAGACCGGAAAAGAACTGCACCGGCGCATCGAGCCGCCCCAATGCGATGGCTGTGTTGAAAACCGAACCACCAGCGTGGGGGGCAAAGGCGCTTTCGCCCGCCGCTGTTTCACGCGGCAACATATCAATCAGGGCTTCACCGCAGCACAGGATCATCGCAACCTCCCAGGTTCTATTGGCTGTTAGCGATAACAAATCCAGCGATAAGCGCAAGGATCAGACCAATGAACACGGCAAATGCGATCTTCCAGGCGGAATAGGGCCGTTCGCCCTGCACCCGGCCTGTGCGCCCGTTCACGACAAAGCGGTAGGTTTTGCCCCGGTATTTATAGGCCGCCAGCCAGACCGGCAGCAGAATGTGCTTGAAGGTCACGTCGCTGACGGCGGTGTCCACTGTGCCGACCCGCTGGTCATCGCCGCCAATGTCATATTTGACGTCGCGCCGGATCATCCTGTCCATGAATGCGCGCGCCTCTGTAAATCCGTCAGTCAGTTCGACCTGATAGCCCTCAGCCCGGAACCCGGCGAGGTATTCAGGTTTGTAGGGTTCAAGTGCAGACAGATCCCATGGTTCCAGCCCGTCGGTGTATTTCTTGGGCAAGGACCGCGACGCAAGCACCAGCACATCATCAAAGAACCGCGCGACCCGGCCAGAGACCCGCCGCCAGCGCGTCTTGCGCACGCGGACCTGCCGCCGTTTGCCATCGCGCACGACCGTTTTGGTTTCATAGTAATGTGTGCCGCGCTGCCCGGTGTATTGGCTTTTGGTATCGGCATCGAAGGTCCAGTAGGGGACATAGATACCGTTCATCTTGCGGCCCTTGCGGGCATAGTCGGTCAGCCCGTTGGGGGCGAACCACAGGCTGCCCAGCCAGTCAATCAGCGCGCCGCGGGCATCCTTTTCATCCAGATCGAAGGGCAGCAGCCCGCGGGGTTTGATATGCCGGTGCGCGCCGGTGTCAGTGACCACGGGCGTGGCGCAAAACGGGCATTCCGCAGCATGGACATCGGGGTCAAATTCGGTTTGTGCGCCGCAGTTGGGGCATTGCACAACGCGGGTTTCCTCGATGTCCTCTTCGGCCAGCCGGTTCGCAACGGCGGCACGAAAATCCAGCTCTTTGATGCCG
>JAHDGO010000322.1 GCA_020627605.1 Yoonia sp. | reverse complement strand
AATTCTCGAATTTCTCGTGGTTTGCGATGATGTTCGGCGCAGGTCTGGGCGTCGGTCTGATGACCTTTGCCACGGCAGAGCCTGTGGGCCTTTGGGGGTCCAACCCGCTCACCGTTGACGGCAGCGTCACACCAAACACACAAGAGGCACTGACCGGGGCCTATCGCTACACCTTTGCGCATTACGGCTTTCACGCCTGGGCGATCTATGTGGTGACGGGTCTGTCACTGGCCTATTACGCCTATACGCGCGGTATGCCCCTGACGATCCGTTCGGCACTGACGCCACTGATCGGCAAATGGGCCAACAGCCCGCTGGGTCACCTCATTGACGTTCTGGGTGTCGTCGCGACAATCCTCGGCGTGTCCGTGACCATCGGCTTTGGCGTCGCACAGTTTGTGGACGGCGTGTACTCTGTCACCGGCATGGAATGGCTGCAGGATACCAGCGGTGATGCACCTGCCCCGTCAACAGTCGGACTGCTGGTTGCCTTGTTCATCATCATGTCATTGTCGATCATCTCGGCTGTGTCAGGTGTCGGACGCGGGGTGAAGTATCTGTCAAACCTCAACCTTGTGCTTTCAGTGATCCTGCTGCTGACATTCGTGATCTTCGGCAGCTTCCTGTTTGCCATGACCACCTATGCCACGGCGTTCGCGGATTACATCTTCAACTTCCTGTCGCTCAGCTTCGGGGCACATGCGCCGCAGGACATGACAACCTTCACAGCCGCCCTGCCTGAAGCCGCAGCAGCACTTTCTGCCGAAGATCTCTCTGCGCTTTATGCCTCTGCAAGCGGCAATCCATGGGGTTCTTTCGAAAGCTTCAGTGAAGGCGCGCCTGCTGCTGCACAGGGACTGGGTCAGGAAACGCTGACCGCGATCTATGCCGCTGGCACCGAAGGCCGCCTGTTTGCATGGCAGGCCGGTTGGACAACCTTCTACTGGGCATGGTGGATCGCGTTCTCTCCCTTTGTTGGTCTCTTCCTTGCGCGCATCTCGCGCGGGCGGACCGTGCGCGAGTTCGTGCTGGGCGCCGATATCGCGCCAAGCCTCGTGTGCTGGGCGTGGATGACCATCCTTGGTGGCACGGCGATTGATCTGGAACTGACCGGCGGGGCTGATGGTGCGATCATCGCGGCATCCAACTCTGCCAAGCTGTTCGTCACGATGGAAGCCATGCTGCCGGATGCGCTTTACGGCATCCTGGTTGTGATGTGCGTGATCCTGATCATGACCTTCCTTGTGACATCCGCTGACTCCGGCATTCTGGTGATGAACACCATCATGTCAGGCGGGGCCGAGGAAACCGGCGTGTTCCACCGCATCATCTGGGGTGTGATCATGATGTTGCTGATCGGGACCTTGCTTGTCGCAGGTGGCGGCGGGCTGTCGGCCCTTCAGAACGCGATGATCATCGGCGCCTTGCCATTCTGTATCATCATGGTCGGCATGATGCTGTCACTGGCCAAGGCGATGTGGAATGACCATCGCCGGGACAAGGCTGGCGTGGCTGTCGATACAGGACAGACACAACCGGCAGAGTAGACAGCGCCACAACCAACGCAAAGGGGCGCCCGCTTGGGCGCCCCTTTTTGATGTTGCGTGTCTGGCACTCAGGCGTTGACGTCGACGACGACCCGCCCCTTGACCTGACCTTGCAGAATATCGCGCCCCAAACCGGGCAGATCGGCCAGCGTTGCGGGCTGCATCATCGCCTCCAGCTTGTCCATCGGCAGGTCCCTGGCAATGCGCCCCCAGGCCCGGACCCGGTTGTCATAGGGCTGCATCACGCTGTCGATCCCCAAGAGGTTCACGCCCCGCAAAAGAAACGGAATAACCGTGGCAGGCAGGGCCGCCCCACCGGCAAGGCCTACGGCCGCGACCGACCCACCGTATTTTATCTGGCCCAACAGCCGGGCCAGCATGGCGCCCCCCACCGCATCAACGCAGCCACCCCATGTTTCGCCCTCCAGCGGGCGCTTGGTCGTCTCGTTCAGCTCTTCGCGGGCCACGATCTGCGTCGCACCAAGGTCCTTGAGGTAATCCGCCGTCTCAGGGCGACCGGTGACGGCCGCCACCTCATGCCCGAGCTTGGCCAGTATGGCTGTGGCGACAGACCCGACACCGCCAGCGGCCCCGGTCACAAGCACCGGTCCATCCTTGATGCCGTGATCCTCCAGCGCCATGACGGCCAGCATGGCGGTAAAGCCTGCGGTCCCCACGGCCATCGCCTGCCGGGTATCCAGCCCATCGGGCAGCGGCACCAGCCAATCGGCCTTCACCCGCGCTTTTTGCGCATAACCGCCCCAATGCGCCTCGCCCACGCGCCAGCCGGTCAGGACAACCTTGTCACCGGGTTTGTAGCGGGCATCGTCCGACGCCTCGACCGTGCCCGCCAGATCAACCCCCGGCACATGCGGATAGTTGCGCACCAGTCCGCCACCGGGGCCGATGCACAGCCCGTCCTTGTAGTTGACGGTGGAATATTCCACCGCAACCGTCACATCGCCCTCAGGCAACTGATCAAGGCCGATCTGCTGCACCCCGGCGCTGGTCTTACCTGCGTCGTCCTTTTCAACCACCAGTGCGTTGAACATCATCTCTCTCCTCATCATCTTGCCAAAAAAATCCCGCCGGAGGCTCCGGCGGCGCAACGGGCACTACAGCCAGAACGCTTCGCGCACGGTTGCCGCGCGGGTGCCGTCAGGTGTCTCCACCTCCAGCGTCGTGCCCTCATCCCAATGGGTCATCCGCACCATGCCAATCGCGACATTGGTGTCAAAGTCGGGGGAATAGGCGGCAGATGTCACCTGTCCCACCCGCTTGCCCTTGGCCATGAGCGACCATGGCCGGTCACAGGGCGGGATCGCCCCGTCAATCGCTATCGCGCGGATCTGCTGCGTCGGGCCTTCCTTGGACACACGCAACAGCGCGTCACGCCCGACACAGCCAATGGCCGTCTGGGTGGAACAGAACCGCCCCAACCCGCACTCATGCGGTGTATTTTCGCGGGTCATATCATTGCCGTAGGACAGCAGACCGGCCTCGATCCGCTCGATCAGATTGGGGCAGCCAGCATGG
>JAHDGO010000321.1 GCA_020627605.1 Yoonia sp. | reverse complement strand
GGGAAGAACAATTCCAGCCGCAGATCATCCAGCGTCTCATCATTGACCGAACTGAAGGCAGAGATCATGCCAAGCAGTGACAGCCGCGTGTCGCCAAAACGGTAGATTGTCGGGATGGTCGGGCCGGTTGGCATGCTGTCTGGCGCCGGTTGCGCCAATAGGTGATCGGCCGCCGCATCAAGCCGCCTGTCACCGCCTGCCGCGGCACTTTCCGCGCGCAGCCGCATCCCGCTTGCATGGGCGACCGTTGGCCAGTTCTCGATCATCTTTGGCAGCATGTCCCCAGTCACAAGGTCAAGCAGGCTGTCACCTGCGCCAACGCCAAGCCCCGCAAAGATTGCCTGCGCCGGTTTGTTCATCTGCTTGATGGTCCATGTGCGGTCCAGCGCGATGCCGGGGTAGGGTGCGTGCCGCTCCAACGTCCATGACAGGGCGCGGGCGATCGGTGCCATTGCCTCTGCGTCCAGCGCCGTGCGGGCATAGCGGGGGGCAAAGCCTGCGGCGAGCAGCATCCCGTTGGTTGCGGCCAGCGGCAGGTCCAGCACGCTGCCCAAATGGGTGATCATATTGCGGCTGGGGCGCGCGCGCCCTGATTCCAGAAAAGAGATGTGGCGCGCGCTGACATCAGCGGCCATGGCAAGGTTGAGCTGGCTGAGCCGCCGCGTCTGACGCCAGTTGCGCAGTTGCTGTGGAAAATCTGTCATGCGGGCATCTTAGCCGATGGTGACAGTCAAAACACTTACCTCAGAGGTAATTGTTTCGCGACCTTTGACCGGCGCATCTGAAGGCATGACAACAACGGAGGACATCATGTCTCAACTCGAAATTGCCCTGCGCCGGAATGGCGTCATCATCGCCGGTTTCGGTGTGATCTTTGCCTTGGCCGTGATTCCGGCCTTTCACTCAATTCTATGGTATTTTGCACAACTGGCCTATTGGCCGCTATCAACAGTGCCGCAGGGATTGGCGGCGCCTGCAGGGTTGTTCCTTGCCATCGGGGGCGGCCTGACCACTGGCTTTGGCGTTGGGATATGGGCGCTTGGCACCCATGTCGCGCCGGTCGCGCCGGATGCCGCCCGGCGTTGCGCCACGTTGATGGCTTGGGGCTGGTTCAGTGTGGACAGCACGGCGTCGGTTCTGGCCGGTGCGCCAATGAACGTCGTGCTGAACCTGATTTTTCTGTTCCTGATCTTGCAAGCTGCCCGCGCGGGATCGAAACCCGCGCAGGCCACAGCCTGACAATCAGGCGCGGCGGCGGCGGCCGCGCCGTTCGCGCCCTTCGCCTTCCTTGACGGGGGCGCGGTTGAACTTGATCCAGGCCGCGCCACCATCGTCGTTGTTGGTCAGGAAGTTGGCGGCGCGAATGGCCTCCATCTCGGATCCGGCGCGCGGTTTGGTGGAGCCCATGCCGAACAGTGTCACGAATGTCTCATCATCGATATCGGCGGGCAGGATGATGCCAGCGGCCTCGATCTCGGCTTTCTTTTCAGCGATTTTCTTGGGGCCGATGGGCAGGGCGACCGGGTTCATGATGGCAGAGGTCATGCCTGCTGTCATCGCCATTGGCAGGAAAGCGTTGTTGATCCCGTGCCGATTGGGCAGGCCAAAGCTGATGTTGGACGCGCCGCAGGTCGTGTTCACACCCAGTTCCTCGCGCAGGCGACGGACAAGGGTGAAAACCTGCAAACCAGCGGTACCCATCGCACCGATCGGCATCACCAGCGGGTCGACAACGATGTCATGTGCAGGGATGCCAAAATCTGCGGCACGTTCGACAATCTTTTTGGCGACGGCAAAACGCACGTCAGGGTCTTCGCTGATGCCTGTGTCGTCATTCGAAATGGCGACGACCGGCACATTGTATTTCTTGACCAGCGGCAGGACGAGCTCCAGACGCTCTTCTTCACCTGTGACAGAGTTCAGCAGCGGGCGACCTTCGGCAGCGGCCAGGCCGTTTTCCAGCGCGCCGGGAACAGAGCTGTCAATGCAGAGTGGGCAATCTGTGATGGCCTGCACCCGTTCCACCATTTCCTTCATCAACGGCGGCTCGACAAAGTTGTTGTCGGCGTAGCGTGGGTCTTCGGCCATCTTGTTGGAAAAGACAGCGCCGGAGTTGATGTCGAGGATGTTCGCACCCGCCGCGACCTGCGCCAGCGCATCGGCCTCAACCCGGCTGAAATCACCGGCTTCGAGTTCGGCGGCAAGGATCTTGCGGCCGGTCGGGTTGATCCGTTCCCCGATCACGCAGAAGGGCTGGTCGAACCCGATGATGGCGGTCTTTGTCTTGGATTCGACGATGGTGCGGGTCATTGGGTCGTCCTTAGGATTGAGAAGCAGGGACGGCAGATGCGCCGCCATTTTCGATGGCCCATTTGGCGTTGGTCTTGATGCCGCCAAGCGGGAAGAAGTGGACGTGGGTGATGTTGAAATCAGGATTTGCGGCTTTATGCGCGGCAAGGGCCGTCAGCACCTCTGTCGGCTCGTAGGGCAGCAGCAGTTTGGTCACATCCATCGCGCGTTTCTGCAGGACCTTCAGCGAAGGTCCGACGCCACAGGCGATGGCGAACTTGATCAGCGTTTGCAGCTTGGCGGGGCCTGCGATCCCGATATGGATCGGGATGGTGATCCCAGCCTCGCGCAGCGCATCCGCCCAAGCAATGATCGGATCAGCCTCAAACGCGAATTGTGTGGCCAGCGCCATCTCGGCATCGGTTGTGTCGCTGAAAGTCTGCTTCCAGCGCAGCGCGTCCATGACGTTGGTGTCGGACCCGTCGGGGTCGATATCGCGGTTGCCTTCGGGGTGGCCTGCGACATGCAGGCGTTTGAAATCACCAAACAGCCCGGTTTCCAGCAGCTGCATGGAGGAATGGAAATCGCCATGTGGCTGCGCCACACCACCGGCCAGCAATAGCGCCTGTTCGACGCCAGCCTCGCCCTGATAGCGGGCGATCCAGTCGGCCAACGTCGCCTTGTCCTTGATGATACGCGCCGGGAAATGTGGCATGACGTTGTAGCCATCAGCCGAGAGACGTTTCGCGGTGGCGACCATATCCTCGATCGGGGTGCCCTCGATATGGGCGATGTAGA
>JAHDGO010000320.1 GCA_020627605.1 Yoonia sp. | reverse complement strand
AGGGCTTGCTGACGGCAGAGGCCGCGCAATGACCGTGATGATCCCCTTTGCAGAGGGTGAAAAGCACCTCGACTGGCTTGCCCTGACCGACGCGCTGGCCGCCGGGCATCAGGGCCCAAAGGCAGAGGTTGCCGATGTGTTTCTCTATGAAGGCGACAACACCCTGCTGAACCGGTCCGCGTGGATTGCGGGGCTGGGGCTGGCGGTGAAATGCGCCACGATCTTTCCCGGCAACAAGGCGCTGGGCCAGCCTGCGATTGGTGGCGCGGTCAACCTGTTTTCCGGCAAGGATGGCGCGCTGGAGGCGATCCTTGATTTTGGGCTGGTGACGAAATGGAAAACCGCCGGCGACAGCCTGCTGGCCGCGCGGCGTCTGGCGCGGCCGGACAGCAGGCATATTCTGATCGTTGGTGCGGGCACCGTGGGGCACTCCCTGCGGGCGGCCTATGCGGCGGCCTTTCCGGACGCACAGTTCACGGTCTGGAACCGGTCACCGGCCGCAGCACAGGCGATGCAGGCCGCGTTCCCGGACATCACGATTGCCGATGATCTTGAGGCGGCGGTCCGGGCGGCTGATATCGTGACCTCTGCCACCATGACAACGGCACCGTTGATCAAGGGGGACTGGCTGCAACCCGGCCAGCATATTGACCTGATCGGCGCCTATCGCCCTGACATGCGCGAGGTTGATGACAGCGCATTGGCGTGCGCCCGTGTCTTTGTCGACAGTCGTGACACGACGGTTGGCCACATCGGAGAGCTGAAGATCCCCATCGCTGCCGGTGCCTTTGATCCGGCAGATATTGTGGCGGACTACTACGACCTCAGCGCCTTTCAGCGCCATACATCCGACGAAATTACCCTGTTTAAGAACGGCGGTGGTGCGCATCTCGATCTCATGACCAGCCGATACATACTGGCGGCCTGGCAAGAGGCGGGCTAAAGACCCACAGCAACGCGGAACGAAAAAGGGATCGGCAATGTGGTTTCTGGTGGCATTGGGAGGGCTCGTGCTTCTGGCACTTTTTGTCTGGCCTTTTCGTGCCGAACGCCTGAGACCTGCGATCTCGGCAGAGGACCGGATGCGCGCGGATGGTGAGTTTGCCAACCTGTCGCAGGGCGTGACCCGCTACAAATGGTTCGGACCGGCGCGCGGACCCTGTGCCATCGTCATTCATGGCCTGACAACCCCGATGGAAGGCATGGCGCCCACCGCCCGGGCCTTGGGCGAAATGGGCTACCGCGTTCTGACCTATGATCTATACGGTCGCGGTCTGTCAGATGCGGCCAAAGGCAAGCAGACCCGCGCGTTCTTCTTGCAGCAACTGGCAGAGCTTTGCGAGGTGCATGACCTGCGCGAAGACCTGACCATTGTCGGCTATTCGATGGGCGGGCAGATCGCCACCGCCTTTGCCAAGGCCAATCCCTATATCATCAAACAGGTGATTCTGATTGCGCCCGCAGGCATTGTGACGGTGGAAAGCGGCTTTTCCAGATTCTGCCGGCGGTTTCCCCTGATTGGTGACTGGGCGCATGCGATGTTCGGCTTCAAGCGCCATCTGACCACGATCCCGCAGAAGGCGCGCGACAGCACCATTGACCGCGTCCTGCGGGCGCAGCGCCGGCAGCTGGACCGGCGCGGCTATCTGCCGGCCATCCTGTCCAGCCGTCGCGGCATGTTGTCAGAGACGATGGAGGCGGAACACAGAACACTTGCGCGCAAGGGCATCCCGGTGCTGGCGATCTGGGGGCGCGAGGATACGGTCATCCCGCTGCGGGCCTCTGCCGATCTGACGGTCTGGAACCGCAAGGCACGCCATGAGATGGTTGATGGGGCCGACCACGGTTTGCCATTCACCCATGGCGACGCGATCCTTGGCGCGCTGCGCTCTGTGATCAACAAGTAAGGTTTTCGCGCTTGGCTGACCGGGCTATGCAAGTGTCATGACGGTGCAAGAGACATATCAGGCCGCAGTTGCCGCAGGCCGTTTGCGCAGCGACCCGGCCCAGCTTGATGTCCTGCCGGAACTGGAACGCATCCGTGCGGCCATGGCCGCACCTGTCAAACGCGGCGGGTTGTTTCGCAAGGCACCGCCGCCAGTGCCGGGGCTTTACATGTGGGGCGGCGTCGGGCGCGGCAAATCCATGCTGATGGACCTGCTCTACGATGAGGTCAGCGCGCCGAAACAGCGTCGCCATTTTCATGCGTTCATGCAGTGGGTCCACACTGAAATGACCAAGGCCCGCGCGCAGGGCGTCGATGATGCGCTGGCACCTGTTGCGGCGCAACTGACCGACAGCATCCGCTTTCTGGCCTTTGACGAGATGCAGATCACCGACATCACCGATGCGATGATCGTGGGCCGCCTGTTTGAGGCGCTCTTTGCCGGTGGTGTCACCGTTGTCACTACCTCTAACCGTCCGCCTGATGACCTGTATAAGGACGGGCTGAACCGGCAACTGTTCCTGCCCTTTATCGACCTGATCAAGGACCGGATGGTGGTGCATGAACTGGCCAGTCCAACCGATTATCGCCAGGACAGGCTGGCGGGTGCGCAAAGTTATTTCACCCCGATCAATGCCGCGGCACGCAATGCAATTGACGCGATCTGGCGAGACCTGAGCCAGGGCAACTCTGCCCCACTGATCCTGCATGTGAAGGGACGGCAGGTTGAACTGCCGCAATTTCACAATGGTGTGGCGCGGGCGAAATTCTTTGACCTCTGCGGCAAGCCGCTGGGGGCCGCCGACTATCTGGCGCTGGCCGAGGCGGTCAGGGTGCTGATCCTTGAAGACATCCCCGCGCTGTCGCGCCACAACTTCAACGAGGCCAAGCGCTTTGTCACCCTGATCGACGCGCTTTACGAGGCGAAAGTGCAGCTGATCTGCTCCGCCGCCGCCAGCCCGGAGATGCTCTATGTCGAAGGCACCGGCACGTTCGAGTTTGAGCGCACAGCCAGCCGGTTGCGGGAGATGCAATCGGACGGCTGGGGTCGGGCGGAGTGATCGCGTGGGTCGTAGTGGGCGGCTTGGAGCCCAAAGTGCAGGATGCTGCGCTTTTCACGAATGACTGCATTTAACGAACAACC
>JAHDGO010000319.1 GCA_020627605.1 Yoonia sp. | reverse complement strand
CCTCGACCCGCGCAAGCTACTGGACGTGGAACGGGCGATGGACCTTGCCTTGCCCGGCCACCTCTACGCCAAAGGCCCCATCGACATGGCCTGCTGGGACATCGCAGGACAGGCAGCGGGGCTGCCGATTGCGGATTTGATGGGTGGGGGCTCTCGCACCCCGCGCCCCATCGCGTCGTCCGTGGGCGCCAAAACGGTGGAGGAAACGCGCGCCGTCATCGACCGCTATCGCCAGCGCGGCTACATCTCCTATTCAGTGAAGATCGGCGGCGATGTGGAACGCGACATCGCCCGTATCCGCGACGTGGAAAGCCTGCGCCAGCCCGGCGACATCATGCTCTATGACGTGAACCGCGGCTGGACCCGGCAGCAGGCGCTCCGAGTGATGAAAGCGGTTGAGGACCTGCAGGTGATGGTCGAACAGCCTTGCGAGACTTTGGACGATATCGCCGCCATCGCGCCACTGCATGCAACGCCCGTATCGGTGGACGAAACCCTCGTGACCCTGCAAGACGCGACCCGCATTGCGCGTGAGGGGATTGCAGAAATCTTTGGGATCAAGCTCAACCGCGTCGGCGGTCTGACCAAGGCCGCCCGAATGCGCGACGTGGCCTTGACCCATGGCATTGACATGTTCGTGATGGCAACGGGCGGGTCGGTGTTGGCGGATACCGAAGCCTTACACCTCGCGGCGACGATCCCCGACCCGAATTGCCACGCGGTCTGGGCCTGCCAGGACATGTTGACCGTCGATATCGCAGGCGGGCGTGGGCCACGGAATGTGGATGGCCACCTGCACCTGCCCGAGGGACCGGGCCTCGGCGTTCACCCGGATGAAGACGCCTTTGGGCCCCCAGTAGCGGAATATGCGCTTTGAAGATCACCAACATCACCCTCTGGTCCGTCGACCTCACCAGCCATGAAACCTACTACATGGCCGAAGGCAAAACCTGCGCGACGGTTGAGACGCACGTCCTGTGTTTGGAGACCGACACTGGTCTGAAGGGCTGGGGAGAGGTCTGCCCGATCCCCCATTACCTGCCTGCTTTTGCCAAGGGCGTGCCCAGTGCTGCCGCAGAGATGGCCCCCGAAATCCTGGGCATATCCCCCTTTGGCGTCGATGCGCCCATGCGCAAGCTTGATGGGTTTCTGATCGGGCATGATCATGCAAAGTCGATTGTCGATATGGCCCTGTGGGATCTGTTTGGGAAGGCTGTGGGTCAACCGCTCTATGCGCTCTTGGGCGGGCGCACCCGGCGCGACATGCCGCTTTATCATTCGATCACTTGCATTGCCCCGGATGAGATGGCGCGGATCGCGAAAGAGGCTTACGCAACAGGTATCCGCCAGTTTCAGGTCAAACTGGGGGCCGATGCGGATTGGGCCGCCGATGCCGAACGGTTGATCAAAGTGCGTGAGGCCGTAGGGCATGGGCCGATCGTTTATGGTGACTGGAACTGCGGCGCGACGAAACTGCAGGCGACCCGTACGGGGCGTGCCGTGGCGCACCTGGACATCATGCTGGAACAGCCCTGCAAGACGCTCGAAGACTGCGCAGCGGTACGGCAAGCAACGGGCCTGCCGATGAAAATCGACGAATGCGCCTATGACCTTGCCTCTTTGATGCGGGCGCGCGAGCTGGGGTGCCTAGATGCGGTCGCGTTGAAGCTCTCGAAGTTTGGCGGCCTCTCAGCGATGCGCCGCGCGCGCGATCTGACCGTGCATCTGGGGGCAGAGATTTGCGCAGAGTGCACCTGGGGTTCGGATATTGTGACCGCTGCCGCTCTGCACTTTGCAGCCTCTACCCCACATGGCGCGCTGTTGAATGTTTGCGACCTGTCAAACTACGTCGGCCCACGTGTCGCCCCCGATTGCCCCACGCGCAAAGACGGACGGATTGCACCGCCCGAAGGGCCCGGGCTCGGCGTGACCCCCGATATGGATGTCCTCGGCCACCCGATCTTGGAGATTGCCTGATGCAAAAACTGACAACCCAAGCAGAGTGGATCGCCCGCGCCAAAGCGGTTTTGCCCGCCGGGGGCTTCGGCAATTTCGACCCGGGCATCATCATCGCGCGGGGTGAGGGCAGCCGTGTTTGGGACGAAGATGGCAATGAATATGTCGATTACCTTATCGGTTCTGGTCCCATGCTCTTGGGCCACGGCCACCCGGAGGTGATGGAAGCGGTCCTTGAACAACTCCCCAAAGGCATGACCTTTTTTGCCAACAACGCCAAAGGTGTGGAACTGGCTGAGGCGATCATTGACGCGGTGCCGTGCTGCGAACAGGTCCGCTTTGTCGCCTCGGGCGGAGAGGCGGATATGTACGCCATCCGCCTCGCCCGGGCCTACACCGGGCGCGACAAGATCCTGAAGTTTGAAGGCGGCTACCACGGGATGAGCGCCGAGGCGCAGATGAGCCTCGCCCCCGGCAAGCGCGTCAACTTCCCCCAAGCGGTGCCAGACAGCGCAGGCATTCCGCAGGGCGTGGCCGATCAAATGCTGATCGCGCCGTTTAATGACTTGGCCGCAGTCGAACAGCTTCTGACGGAACATGACGATATCGCCGCAGTGATTGCGGAGCCATTGCAACGGATCATCCCGGCAGACCCGGGCTTCCTCCAAGGGCTGCGTGACCTTTGCACGACGCACAATGTGCTTCTGATCTTTGACGAGATCGTCACAGGGTTCAGACTGGCCTACGGCGGGGCGCAGGAACGCTATGGCGTGACGCCGGATATCTGCACGCTGGGCAAGATCATCGGCGGTGGCTTTCCACTCGCCGCTCTCGGGGCCAGCGCGGAGATCATGCAGCACTTCGACAAATCCATCGTCGGCGGGGACAAATGGCTGATGCAGTTGGGAACTCTCTCTGGCAATCCGATTGCGGCGGCGGCGGGCCTGAAGACGATGGAAATCCTGAAACGTGAGGGAAGCTACGACCGTCTGCGCAATATTGGTCGCAGGTTGCAACGCATGCAAAGCGCCGCTCTCGATGCTGCGGGCATTCCGCATCAGATCTGCGGAGATGAGACGCTGTTCGACATCTTCTTCACGACTGGCCAATGCCGCGACTACCGGACTGCGAACCATGATGATACGTC
>JAHDGO010000318.1:2396-3115 GCA_020627605.1 Yoonia sp. | reverse complement strand
ACCGCAAGATCACTGCTGGCGCGCCGGATCATCTGCGCCCAGGTGGACGGCTGATCGTGGAAATCGGACCGACACAGGCGGAAGCGGTCTCTGCGATGTTCGCTGACGCCGGATTGACCGGGATTCGCGTGATCCCCGACCTTGATGGCCGGGACCGTGTCGTTTCAGGCCGCAAGCCCTGAAACCGCGCTGATTTCGGCCTGTTTTGCGGCAATCTGGCACTTTTGGCTTGTCTTGGGGCGGTGCCCATGCCTATTTAAGTGCATCGGACGGGTGAGCGCCAGTTTGGAACTCCCCCCGGTTAGTCGCCAGAACATCGCAAGGCCATGGGACAACAGACGCGCAAAAGCATGCGCGATACCGGCCAGCGCAACGACAGCCAAGGGCTTGAAAGCATATCAATGAGATCATCGAAGTCACGGTCGCGGAATAAGAACCGCAACAACCGGCCCACGGGCGGGAATATCATCAACCGGGTGTTTGACAGCCAGGGGCCTGATGGCAAGGTGCGCGGCACGCCGCAGCAGATTATCGAGAAATACAACCAGTTGCACCGTGATGCGGTGCTGTCCGGTGACCGGGTGGATGCCGAAAACTTTGCCCAGCACGCCGAACACTACACCCGCCTGCTGGCCGAGGCACAGCGCGAGGTGGATGCAAAGCGTGAAGAGCAGGAAGAACAGAACCGCCAGCGTCAGGCGGAGCGTGACCGCGAGCGG
>JAHDGO010000318.1:0-2386 GCA_020627605.1 Yoonia sp. | reverse complement strand
CAAGAGAACGCAACGAATGATCCCACGCAAATGGATCAGCCCGATGTGGCTGACAACGACAGCGGGCTTGTCGATACGCCAGAGGAAAAGCCCAAGCGCGAGCGCAAGCCGCGCGGCCCCCGCAAGCCGCGTGGTGATGGGGGCGAGAAACCGAACCCTGATCCCGAACCGGGGTCGGCCACGGAAGCCGCAGAATGATCAAAAAGCCCTCCGATTTCGGGGGGCTTTTTGCTTTTTGGTTGCGGTGGGCGCCAGGATGATGCGGGATCTGCCCTGCCTTGATCGGGTTGTCGTGGTCGGTGCAAATGGCGCTGGCAAGACATGGCTGGCGCGCAAACTGGCCGCAATGTCTGAAAGGCCACTGATCCACAATGATGCTTTGGCGCTGACAACGGGCTGGCATCACCGCCCGCGCGCTGATGTCGCGGCGGCGCGTGCAAGACTGATCGCCGAACCGGCCTGGGTGCTGGAGGGTGGGCCATCAATCCTGACAGAGGCTGTGCTGGCGCGCGCCACGGCGGTGATCTGGCTGGATGTCGCATGGCCGCGCCGCATCTGGCGGATCTTCTGGCGCGGTCTGCGCTACACAGGTCAGGTCAGGCCGGAACATCCACCCGGCAACCGCGAGTGGCCTGGGTTGCGGCAAATGCGGTTTCTGTGGCGCGCTTGGCTGACTGATGGGGCATTTCGCACCGTCGTCGCTGAGCGGTTGGCAGGGACAGGCGTTGCAGTTGTCAGGCTGACGCGCAATGCCGATGTGTCAGCTTTCATCAAGGCTGCGGGAGAGCGCGCAGAACGCCTCTAGCGGGACCTGTTCGGCCCGTTCCGTCGGTTTGATCCCTGCGGCGTGCAAATGATCCTCGATCGCCGGGCTGACGGATTTCAGGGCAGAGCGCAGCATCTTGCGCCGCTGGTTAAAGGCCGCGGCGACCACGCTGTTCAGCGTGGCGGGGTTGGCAGGAAAACGCGGGGCGGGCAGGGCTGTCAGATGCACCACGGCAGAGTTGACCTTGGGTGGTGGGCTGAAGGCCTCTGGCGGCAGTTCCATCACGATGCGCGCGTCGGTGCGCCATTGTGCCAGCAGTGCCAGCCGTCCGTAAGCCTTGCTGCCCGGTGTGGCCACGATGCGTTGCGCCACCTCGCGCTGAAACATCAGGGTCAGGCTGTCCCAGAACGGGGGCCAGTCCGGCGGTGTCAGCCAGCGCACCAGCAATTCGGTGCCGACGTTATAGGGCAGGTTGGCGGCGATCTTGATCGGTGGCGTCAGATGCGCCAGCGGGTTGGTGTCCAGTGCGTCGCCGTTGATAGCGGTCAGGCGTCCGGGGTAGGCCGCCGCAATCTCGGCCAGTGCTGGCATGCAGCGGGGGTCTTTTTCAATGGCGAGCACCCGCCGCGCGCCTTCGGCCAATAGTCCACGGGTCAATCCGCCGGGGCCCGGTCCCACCTCCAGCACATCGGCTTGGGTGAGGTCACCGGCAAGCCGGGCGATCTTGGCCGTCAGGTTGAGATCCAGCAGAAAGTTCTGGCCCAGCGATTTCTTCGCCGCCAGATCATGCGTCTTGATCACCTCGCGCAGGGGTGGCAGATCGTCGATCCCGCTCATCCCCGTTTGCCCGCCATCTGTGCGGCCATGCGCAGGGCGGCGATCATGGATGTGGCGTCAGCGGTGCCTTTGCCCGCGATGTCAAAGGCGGTGCCGTGATCGGGCGAGGTGCGGATGAAAGGCAGGCCCAGCGTCACATTGACCCCGCCGGAAAAATCCAGCGTCTTGATCGGGATCAGCGCCTGATCGTGATACATCGCCACGGCCGCGTCATAGCCAGCGCGCGCACCAGCGTGGAACATCGTATCGGCGGACAGCGGGCCGATCAGGTCCATCCCTTCGCGCCGCAGCGCATCGAGGGTCGGTGTGATCAGCGCAATCTCTTCTTGTCCCATCTTGCCGTCTTCGCCTGCATGGGGGTTCAGCCCCGCGACGGCAATACGCGGTTTGGCGATGCCGAAATCACGGCGCAGGGCGCTGTGCGTGATCAGAAGGGTATCGGTCAGCAGGCTGGCGGTCAGCTGCGTCGGGACCTCTGCCAGCGGGATGTGGATTGTGGCAGGCACCACGCGCAGCGCGTCACAGGCCGACCCGGTCAATGCCTGCGAGGGCGGCCAGATATTCGGTGTGGCCGGGATAGGCGAAAGCGGCCCCATCGATCAGCGCGGCCTTGTGGATGGGGGCCGTGCAAAGCGCGCAGGCGGCCCCGGCGCGGACCAGATCGACACCGTCGCGGATGGCGGCAATGACGCCTGCGGCATGGGCCGGATTCGGTTGGCCGGGCGTTGCCGGTGCGCCAAAGTCGCGGGCCAGCACCGTGAATTTCGCGGGGTGAATGTCGCT
>JAHDGO010000317.1 GCA_020627605.1 Yoonia sp. | reverse complement strand
ACCGTTCCAGATCATAACGCGGCATGGAGGTATGCATCATCTCCACCGCGCAGCAGGCCAGACCGAATGTCATCCAGTGCAGGGACCCGGTCCGCGCCCAGTTGATGATGTCGGCGGTCGATGTGACAAGGAAACCCTTGTCCTGCAGTTCCGAATTGATCAGCGCCGCACCATGGTCCTTGTCGGCACCGACGGCAGTCCCGGTCATCACTCCCATTCCAGCGCCCCTTTCTTCCATTCATAGGCAAAGCCAATGGTCAGAACGGCCAGAAAGACCATCATCGACCAGAAGGCCACCATACTGACGTCGGCAAAGGCCACTGCCCATGGGAACAGGAACGCGACCTCAAGGTCGAAGATGATGAACAGGATCGCGACCAGATAAAAGCGCACATCGAATTTCATCCGGGCATCATCGAAGGCGTTGAACCCGCACTCATAGGCCGACACTTTTTCAGGGTCAGGGTTGCGCACGGCGATGATCGCTGCCGCAAGGATCAGGATCAGACCAAGCGCGATGGCGAGACCCAGAAAAATCATGATCGGCAGATATTCAGAAAGCATTTCCTGCAACGGGCATCCCTTTCTTTCCGGCACGCCGATAGGGCGCGCGAAGTTGGCTAGGGGCTGGATATCCCTGCCACTGCCAATGGTCAACCAAACGCAGTGTCGCAGATCAGATTTTTGAAGGGCTTATTTGGCGCGTTTTGCCAGTGGTGCACGTGGCGACAACAGCGCACCGGCCACCGACAACAACGACACACCATGGGCCAGCCCATTGGCGCGCGCTTCTTGTCCGGTGATGATATCCGTCATCTCAACCCGATTGTCCGACTGCTGATCGGTCAGCCAGAAGATCGCGTGCATCCCGGCGGTGAAATCGCCGGGCATGTCGGCGACGCTGACGGTGCAGCCACCGGCGGCAGCGGCAAACTGGTGCGATGTCACGGTGACAGAGCCGTTTTGCAAGACCAGCATGACGTCATGCTGTGTCTCGGTACTCTCGAGGACTTTGGCGTCCGCTTTGACGATCATCGGACGGTCCGGATGCTGCGGATCGGCATGTTGCACAGCTGCAACAGCCACGTCGAAGAAACCGTCTTCATCCGCCTCTCCGGCGATGACACGGCCCCGGCGCGTGGCGGGAACCAGCGCACATTGACGCCGCGCAACAGCGGGAGAGCATGGAACGGTCAGCCGCGTTTTCAGACGCAGGCGCAAGGCAGGACCGGCATAGGCCATCGCCGAAAGCGCGATCTGCAACAGCGCCATGGCGACGCCCGTTGCGGCCACGGCAAACGTGATCAGAATGACCAGCGCCGCATCCTGATGTGCGGCCGGGGCCCAAAGCGCCACGGCCTTGATCCAGGGCACAGAGACGACAAGCCCGGTCACCGCAAGCGAAAGGGCCAGTGTTTCAAGGGTTACGTTGGGAAAAAGCACCACGTGACCCACCACAAGGGCCGCCACAGCAAGTGCGGCCAAAGTGGCCCGATCAGCAGGCAGGCTGGCCGGATCAACGAAGGAGGCCAGCATCAGGCCCACGACAGGGATCGCCACGCACAGCACAATTAGACGGCGCAGCCGCTGAATACGGTACATGGCTTGTTCGGCAGTCGGCCAGGCGAATTGCATCTCGTCATCTCCTTGTCGATGCCAAGAAGACCCGGCAATTCGGTCAGAACTTAGACGTGATTCTGTCAATAAAGCTGTAATCGCTCAAGCCCAGCTTGGCTGACGCCGCGAAAAAAAGGCGGAAATGCCTTCTTTGGCCTCTTCGCCCTCCCATTGGGCGATCAGCGCGTCGATCGACCGCGTCACGGTCGATTCGTCGATTGTGGGGCCCAGAGAGCGGGCAAACGCCTTTGCCGCAGCCACCGCACCCGGTGCACAGGCCAGATAGGGTGCCACTTCAGCCTCCACCGCTGCGTCCAGCGCATCGGCTGGGACAGCCTTGGCCACAATGCCCAGTTCTACCGCCTCGAAGGCGTCAAAAACCCGGCTCGACATGAACACGCGGCGCGCCTTTGCCTCGCCCATCCGGGCCAGCACGTAAGGGCCGATGGTGGCAGGGATCAGGCCCAGCTTGGTTTCCGTCAGGCCGAATTTGGCACCTTCCACCGCAACCGCGATGTCGCAAACGCAGGCCATGCCGACACCCCCGCCAAAGGCGTTGCCCTGCACCCGGCCAATGACCGGCTGTGGCAGGGTATTGATCGCGCCCAGCATGGCCGCAATGGACTGCGCCGCCGCGCGTTTCATCGCCGCATCCCCTGCCATCTGGTCCTGCATCCATTTCAGATCGCCACCGGCACAAAAGGACGCCCCCTGCCCGGTCAGCACCACCACCCGGATCGCGCGGTCTGCGGCAATCTCCTGCGCCGCCCCGGCCAAGGCGTCGATCAGGGCCTGGCTCAGCGCGTTGTGCTTCTCTGGGCGCGCCAGCGCCAGTGTTGCCACGCCGCGCGCGTCCACGCTCAGATCAATCATCGCATCCTCCTTGCCATTGCGGCCGCTTCTGCAATCACGTCGCGGTCCACACCAGTCTCGAAACCACGCGCCGCCATCAGCGCTAGCACCGCCTCGGTCGCCACATTGCCCGGTGCGCCCGGCGCGTAGGGACAGCCGCCAAGGCCACCCACCGCGCTGTCAAAGACCCGCAGACCCAGATCAAGGGCCGCTTCGATATTCGCAAGCGCCCGGCCGTCCGTGTCATGGAAATGTCCCGCCAGTGCGGCGACAGGCACGACCTCGGCCACCGCGCCAATCATCGCGGCCACCCGGTCCGGCGTGCCCTTGCCGATTGTATCACCCAGTGAAATCGGCATCGGCGCGAGCGCGCGCACTTGCGCCACCACCGCGGCCACCTGGGCAGGTGCGACCGGCCCGTCAAAGGGGCAATCGGTCACGCAGGACACATAGCCGCGCAGCGGCACATCCGCCGCTGCCACGACCGGGGCCAGCCGCGCGACGGATTCCGCGACAGAGCAATTCAAATTGCTTTGCGAAAACCCTTCGGAGGCCGAAATGAACACCGCCCCCTCGTAGTCCACGCCAGGGCGGCGGGCAGCCAGAAACGCTTCCCATCCGCGCAGATTGGGCACCAAAACCGCAAAGCGCACAGGCG
>JAHDGO010000316.1 GCA_020627605.1 Yoonia sp. | reverse complement strand
CTTTTATGAAACGGCGGTCGGTCTGACCACCCGGCCCGGTTCCGTCTACAATAACTGGGGCTATTCCAAGCTGACACGCGGCGACTACCCAGAGGCAGAGCGGATGTTCATCGACGCGCTGCGCTTTGACAGCAACATGTTCACCGCCAAGAACAACCTTGTTCTGGCCCGTGGCGCGCAGCGCAACTATGCGATGCCCGTCGTGCCCATGACACAGGTCGAACGCGCGCAACTGATGCACACAATGGCATTGGCGGCGATCAAGCAGAACGATGTGACCATCGGCAAGTCGCTGTTGGCGGACGCCATTGAAACCCATCCGCAATATTTCGAGGAAGCGGTGCGCGCCCTCGAAGCGCTTGAAAACAACGCGGTGAACTGACGCAAAATGGGTATGACGGCCACGACAGCCCTTTGGTTCTTACCGGCCGTCATCCCACTGGCGATCTATATTTCATGGAACGACATGCGGACCATGAAGATCACCAACAACTCTATGCTGGCGTTGCTGTTGGTCTTTGTCGTCCTCGGCCCCTTTGCTTTTGGCTTTCCAGCTTACTTCTGGCAGTTCTTGCAGCTGCCGATCGTGCTTGTCGTCGGCATGGCGCTCTGGGCCCTGCGTTTGATGGGGGGTGGCGATGCCAAGATGCTGGCCGTCATGGCCCCGTTCTTTGTTACCGAAGACCTGCCTCTTATTTTGCGGATTGTTGCTGCATCTTTCCTGGGGGCCGTGGTCATACACAGCATCTTCCGATTTACGCCGCTGCACAAACTAGCACCTGATTGGAAAAGCTGGACCGCAGGACAAGGCAATCTGCGCGGTGGGTTTCTGGGGCTCAATCTGGCGTTTCCCAAGGGCCTCGCCCTGAGCATGGCCTTGGTTTTTTATCTGGTTTGGGTCGCGGTTTATCGCTGAATTCTGACCTGATGCCTTCGACTGGCACATGTTTGTTCACTATTTCGCCATAATGAACTGTAAACTGGACATGAACCGCCGCCGTCTGCGCGGCAATTTATGCTTTTCTTTGGGGTGGATTTGAAATGAACGTGCAAGCATCCGGTGTCATGGCGCCCCCCGCGCCACGCAGCCTGCAAGCCATGCAATTGCCGATGGCGATGATGCGGGACATCCTGATCAAGACCATGTTCCGCATGAACCTGGATATGGTGTCTGACATCAGCCGCGCAATCTGCCTGCCCGTCCCAGTGACACAGGAGCTGGTTGATCTGGCCCGTGGTCAGCGCCTGCTGGAGGCGACAGGCACGCTGAACGCCAACAGCGGCAACGAAATGGGGTATCAGTTGACAGATGCAGGCCGCGCACGTGCGCTGGATGCCGCATCGCAGTCGGAATACTATGGCGCGATGCCTGTGCCGCTGGATATTTACCGCGAGCAGATACAGCGCCAGTCGATCCGCAACATTCAGATTACCCGCGATCAGCTGCAGACGGCCATGGGCCATCTTGTCTTGCCCGATGACCTGTTGTCGAACCTTGGCCCGGCCGTCAGCGCTGGCCGCTCGATCCTGATGTATGGCCCTCCGGGTAACGGTAAATCCTCGATCTCCAACGGGATCAGGGACGCGCTGGGCGACAAGATCTATGTCCCCCGCGCCATTGAATATTCCGGTCAGGTGATCACCGTCTATGACCCCATTGTGCACAGCGCGGCAGAGGATGATGTCGACGACCCCAACAGCCTGCGCCGCACATCTGGCCGCTTTGATACGCGTTATGTCCGCTGCGAACGCCCCACCGTGATCACCGGTGGTGAATTGTCGCTGTCGATGCTCGATCTGGTCTACAACCCCACGGCGCGGACCTATCAGGCGCCTTTGCAGCTGAAGTCGACCGGCGGCATCTTTATCGTGGACGACCTTGGCCGACAGGCCGAACCGCCACAGACCCTTGTGAACCGCTGGATCGTTCCGCTGGAAGAAAACAAGGATATCCTTGCCCTGCAATCGGGCGAGAAATTCGAAGTGCCCTTTGACACGCTTGTCGTCTTCTCGACCAACTTCCACCCCAACGCGATCTTCGACAAAGCGGCCCTGCGTCGTATTTTCTACAAGATCAAGATTGATGGCCCTAATCAGGAAGACTTCCTGAAAATCTTCGCGATGGTGGCCCGCAAACGCAAGATGCCGCTGGATGAGGATACGCTCGTCCATCTGCTGAACGTGCGCTACCCTGAGATTGACAACATCTATGCGAACTATCAGCCGATCTTTTTGATCGACCAGATGATTTCCATCTGCGAGTTTGAAGGCATCCCCTATCAGATGTCGCCAGAGCTGATTGACCGCGCCTGGGCAAATATGTTCGTCAAGGAAGAAGATATCGTTCACTAGTCCAACGCGTTTATTCCCAAGCAACTGGCTTCCCTTTAGGCTCGTCCGGGGGAAGCCTTTTTCGTTTGGGGGATCTTATGGATCAGATCGTTGGCGTGGCCGGTTGCGGGCGCATGGGAATGGGCATGCTGCGCAGCCTGCAAAGGGCTGGCTTTGATGCACGTGGTTTCGACATCAGGCCACTTCCTGGTGTCATGAATGATATCGCTGGCTTTGCTGATGGGGTGGAAATCCTGATTACGGTTGTGCGCAACGCGGATGAAACCGACGCACTTCTCTTTCACGATCAGGCCGTGATCAGGCAGGCGGCTGCCCTGCGCACCATCATGATCAGTTCCACCCTTTCGCCCAATTACGTCAAAGGGTTACGCCAGCGCGTCCCAGATCACATCACACTGATCGACGCACCGATGTCGGGGGCGCAGGTCAAGGCGGACGCAGGGACACTGACCTTCATGACCGGTGGGGATATTGCCGCGGTTATGCCCCTCTTGCGCGCCATGGGCGAAACGATCCACCCCATGGGTGGGTATGGCGCTGGCATGACGGCCAAGGTGTTGAACAACCTGCTGGCGGCGTCACATACCGCCATGACACGGCTGGTGCTGGACTGGGCCGACGCTGCGGGTGTGGGTGAAGCAAAACTGCTCTCTCTGATCGACAGCGCCTCTGGCCAGAACTGGTTCGCATCCGGTTTTGACCGGATTGAGTTTGCCCGCGATGGCTATGCGGCCGATAACACCATCGGCATTCTGGAAAAGGACGTCAGTGCGGCCC
>JAHDGO010000315.1 GCA_020627605.1 Yoonia sp. | reverse complement strand
CCAGCAGATCGATCCGATCATGCTGGTCAGCCCGACCATTCCCGCCACGCGCCACGCCGACAGCACGCGCATGACCTCGCCCCGTTCCCGCCACGCCAGCCAAAGCGCCATGGCGACGGTCTGAAACGCGGTCACAAAGGCGAGAGTAAAGATCGCGCGATAAAAGACATCGCCGTCCCCCAGCGACAGTGACGCGCCACGGTATCCGTTGCCGGAAATACCAAACAAGACGCCCGCCCCAATGCCCAACGCCGTGGCCCGGTTGAACATACGGCGATGCCAGGGGCCTTCGCTGCTGGGCTGATCCGACAGCAGGATGACACCCAGAAACCCGATCAACATTGCAATGATGGTCAGCGCGGTAAACCTGTCGCCAATGATCAGGAACCCGAACAGCGCGCTCAGCAAAACCTCGGTCTTCTTGAAGGTGATGCCAACCGCGAAATTGCGATGGCTGAACAGGGCCACGACACACATCGTCGCAAGGATCTGGCTGATGCCACCGGCCAGCATATAGGGCCAGAACGCCGCCGGAACCTGTGGTGCGCCCTGCCCTGTGTTGATGGCGTAGACAATGGCGATCACGGCCACAAGCGGGGCGGAATAGATGAACCGCGCGAGCGCCTGCGGTGGACAGCGCCATGCCTTTCAGCCGCTTTTGCAGCATGAAGCGCACCGTCTGCGCGGTGGCCGCACCAATCGTGATCAGAATCCACGGTTCCATGGGGCGTTCTATGCCCCGCTTCGTCTAGCGCCGCCAGAGCGGATGCGCGACCGGGTCTTTCGCCCGCCAAAGATGGCGCCGCATCACCTCGCCGTAGGACCGGTAGACATACCCCCCGTTGCGCCGGTGGTAATGCGCCCGCCGCGCCCGGTAGAGGGCGGGCAAGGCAAACCACGGCACCTTTGGGTGCATGTGGTGAACGACGTGCAGATTGTTGTTGAGAAACAGAAAGCCAAAGACCCCGCCACGCTCGATGATCACAGAGCGCCCGCTGGCGCGCTCATGCGCCTGATGTTCCAGAAAGGTGCGCAGTTTCAGGATGGACAGCCCCAGATAGGCAGCGATCAGATAAGTCCAGATCGGCATGGGTGACAGTCCAACGACCAGCAAAACCGCCAGTGCCGCTGGCAAATGCAGCAGCCAGCCTTTGGTCACGTCAGGGCTGCGCATCCGCCACTCACACAGCACGAAGGCAAGCGTCCCGATCAAAGGCCCGATCAGCAGCCGCCCCGCCAGCGTGTTGTTGAAACGCAAGATCAGCTGCACCGCCCCAGGCAGGCGCGCCCAGCATCCGGCATCCAGATAATTGCTTTCAGGATCGTCATAAGGGTCGGTGATCACGGTGTCGTTGTGGTGCGCCAGATGGGTGGCCTTGAACCGCGCATAGGGCACGACAAGCGTCAACGGCGGCCAGATCAGCGCGTCATTCAGCCATTGCGACCGGAAGGGGTGCCCATGAATGACCTCATGTTGCAATGACGCATGCAGTGCGATTGTCACGCCCGTCACGCAGATGCCAAGCCAAAGCGGCAACAGCCACAGCCCCAGCACCCAGCAAAGATAACACAGCACAATCAGGCTGACGGTTGGCCAGGCGGCGGTCGCGCGCCCGGCAATTTTTCTCTGTCCCATGGGGGTACGGTAGGGGTCGATTACCATGTGTACCATTCTGACAGTGGTTCACAAAATCCATCAGATATGATTATTATCACCTATGGTGACCAAAATTGACAAACGCGATCGTGCCGAACTGTTCCGGGACCGGCTGATCGCGGCGATGACTCAGAACAACGCCACACAAAGCGGGCTGGCGCGCGACACCGGCGTGGACCGCTCGACGCTGTCACAACTTCTTAAGGACAAAGGCGCACGATTGCCCAACGCGCAACTGGTCGCAGAATGTGCCAGCGCGTTGGGCGTCAGCGCCGATTGGCTGTTGGGTCTGTCTGACCGGCCGGAACAAGCCGCCGATCTTGTGGCCACCGCCATTTCGATGACCGAGGCACCCCGCGCCATGGTCGATGACCAGATCTTTGCCTGGCATCAAGAGGCCGCTGGCTACAAAATTCGCCATGTGCCTGCCGGTCTGCCGGATATGCTCAAGACGGTTGATATCCTGCGCTGGGAATATGCGCCGTCGCTGGGCAAGACGATTGAACAGGCCATCGGGGCCAGCACCGACAGGCTGAACTGGATGCGGGGGTCGCGTTCTGACTATGAAATCGCGATCCCACTGTCAGAGCTGGACAGCTTTGCGCGCGCCGAAGGATATTATGCCGGCGTCTCACCCGCCCATCGCCGCGCGCAGCTGGAACAGTTTCGCGATCTGCATAGCCAACTTTACCCGACACTGCGCTTGCATCTTTATGACCAGCGGCAGTTGTTTTCGGCCCCTGTCACCGTCTTTGGGCCACTACTCGCGGTGATCTACATCGGGCAGAATTATCTGGTGTTCCGCGACACAGAACGGGTCACGGCCATCACATCGCATTTCGACGCGCTGGTGCGCGCGGCCAGCATCAGCCCGCGCGACCTTGCAGCCTATTTCGACAGATTGATCCGGCGCGTTACCTGACGCCGACAGCCTTGCCCGCCCCATCCGGCAGCGGCAATCCGGCATGCGCTTCGGCAACCTTGCCCAATGTCGCCGCCAGATGCGGTGCAGGGTCAGAGGCCCGCCGCGTGTCCAGACTGACATGGATCAGCATATGCTCTCCTGTTGCCAGTTCACGCGTGCCAGCGAACATGCGGTGAAACAGATGCATCTTCTTGCCAGCCCCCAGCAAGACCTGCGTTTCGATCCTGATGACCGCATCAAGATGGCGGATGTGGGTTTCCGCGGTGAAATAGCTGCCGCCGCTGGCGATGTAGTCTGCATCGCAACCGATCAGCAGCATCATCCGGTCGGTGGCATCGCCAAAGGCCTGCAGATACCGGGCCTCGTTCATATGGCCGTTGTAGTCGGTCCAATCCAGCGGCACGGCCCGTTCCACCGTCACAATCGGTTTTGACAGATCATCAGGCAGTTCTGGCGTGCCAGCGACCCGGCGGTCCTGCGCATTCAGCAAGGCCCCTGCCCCCCAGTCCTGCGCCTTGAGCCCGCGCAGGATCGTGACAAGGTTGTCGTCGCGCGCGC
>JAHDGO010000314.1 GCA_020627605.1 Yoonia sp. | reverse complement strand
TCCAGCGATTTGACGTGCTGACTGACCGCCGATTGCGTCATGCCGATCTCTTGCGCTGCCGCGGTGAAGCTGAGGTTACGCGCTGCGGCCTCGAATGCGCGAAACCAGGCGAGCGGGGGAAGGGCCTTCTTCATGGTCAACACGTCCATTAGTAATGCTAATGTGTAAGCATGTGTTTCCTTTGTTTGTCAAATTCTGCATTTGCGTTTTGGATCGGTCACAAGCAAAGGAATGACACCATGCAGCCAGAGATCAGAAAAATCGTCACCTACGATGAGGAAATCCTTGTTGAAGGGTTCAAAGCTGCGGCAGCGCCGTGGCGTATGTTCGCCGTGGCTGCGGTGGTCAAAAACCCGTGGGCCGGGCGGTTCGTCGAGGACCTGAAGCCTGAAATTCAGGCCTATGGCCCGATTCTGGGTGAAATGATGACGGCGCGTATGATTGCATTGGCCGGGTCGGGTGACGCCATCGAGGCCTATGGCAAAGCTGCCGTGGTCGGCCTGAACGGCGAGATCGAGCATGCCTCTGGCCTGATCCATACCCTGCGCTTTGGCAATCACTACCGCGAGGCTGTCGGCGCGAAATCCTATCTGGCCTTCACCAATACGCGCGGCGGGGCAAATGCGCCGATCATGGTGCCCCTGATGGACAAAAACGATGCTGGCCGACGCTCTCATTACCTGACGATCCAGTTCGCTATTCCGGATGCGCCGCGCGATGACGAAATTGTCGTGGTGCTTGGCGCGGCGACCAGCGGGCGACCTCATCACCGGATCGGCGACCGCTATCAGGATCTGAAGGATTTGGGTCATGACCTGGAAAATCCGGCCGCGGTCTGAATGCGGGGCGCTTGCAGCCATCAAAGCCGGGCATGGGCCACACGTGGTTCTGCTTCATGGCGTGGGGCTGCGGGCAGAGGCCTGGGGCGCGCAGATTGATGCGCTGTCCCAGAGCAATCGGGTGACTGCCTTTGATTTGCCGGGGCATGGCGACAGTGCGCCATTGCCCGGCACACCAGAACTGATGGATTTTGTGGATGTGATCGCCGACACATTGGACGCGCCGGCTATCGTGATCGGGCATTCGTTCGGGGCGATGATCGCGCTTGATCTGGCGATCCGCTTTCCAAAACGGGTGGCCGGTGTGGCGGCGCTCAACGCCATCTATGGCCGCAGTGCGCAGGCACAGGCCGCCGTCAGGGCGCGGGCGGACAGTCTTGACGGGGTATCAACCGCTGATCCCACCGCGACCCTTGATCGCTGGTTCGGGGCAGAGGCATCGCCACAGCGTATCGCATGTGAAAACTGGCTGATGTCGGCGGACCCCGCCGGTTATCGGGCGGCCTACCGCGTGTTCGCGCAACAAAATGGGCCCGCCGCATCGGACCTGACCGCGATAACATGTCCAGCGCTCTTCCTGACCGGCGCGGACGAGCCCAATTCAACCCCGCAAATGTCGCACGACATGGCTGATTTGGTGCCGAACGGACGCGCCGAAATCATAGATCGGGCCGCGCATATGATGCCTATGACACATGGCAACCGCGTGAACGCGGTCTTGGCCGATTTCATCGGGGATTGCGCATGACGGTCCAGATTGTCCCACAGCACCAGTGCTGCGCAACACCGGTTTTGGAAGGAGTGTGAAATGGATTTTTCCCTTTTTGCCCATATGGAGCGTATCACCCCCGATCAGGAACAGCGCAAGCTGCGGACCGAGCTGATATCGCTGGCGAAAATGGCGGATGAGGGAGGAATGCGCGCTGTCTGGACGGGGGAGCATCACGGGATGGATTTCACCATTGCCCCGAACCCGTTTCTGACACTTGTTGACCTCAGCTATCACACCAAGAATGTCCAGCTTGGCACCGGGACCGTCATCGCACCTTTCTGGCATCCCATCAGGCTGGCGGGGGAGGCTGCCGCCGCTGACCTGATCACTGATGGGCGCATCGAACTGGGGATTGCGCGCGGGGCCTATTCCTATGAATACGAACGCCTGATCCCTGGCATGGATGCATGGCAGGCCGGCCAGCGGATGCGCGAGACGACGCCATTGCTGCGCAAGCTCTGGGCCGGGGACTGCGCCCATGACGGTGAATTCTATCAGTTTCCCGCCACCACTTCGGCACCAAAGCCTGTGCAAGAGGGCGGGCCGCCGATCTGGATCGCGGCACGCGATATCAACAGCCATACGTTTGGTGTCGATAACGGCTTTAACATTCAGGTGACGCCGCTCTGGCAGGGCATCGCCGAGATCGAAGACCTGATGGTAAAATTCAACACTGCCTGCGCCGCCTATGACGGGCCGCGCCCCAAGATCATGCTGCTGCACCATACTTATGTCGCCGCAGATGACGCCGACACCGTGCAGGCGGCAGAGGATCTTTCAGTCTTCTACAACTATTTCGGTGCGTGGTTCCGAAATGTCCGGCCTGTCAGCCAGGGATTGATTGAACGGCTGACCCCAGAAGAGATGGCCGCGAACAAGATGATGTCGCCCGAGAATATGCACCGTGACCTGACAATCGGGACAGCGCAGGAAGTCATTGACCAGATCAAGCGTTACGAGGACCTTGGCTATGATGAATATGCGTTCTGGATCGACAGCGGCATGGATTTTGAGCGCAAGCGCGCGTCGCTTTCGCGGTTCATTGACGACGTCATGCCTGCATTTGCCTGAAGACCGCACCCCTTAAGGATCAATATGACCCAGCTTCCGCACTTCCAACTGTTCATTGATGGTGAATTTACCGACGGTCACGGCGGGCAGGTCATGACCTCTACCAACCCGGCAACAGGGGACGACTGGGCAACTTTTGCCTGCGCGGCACCGCAGGACGTTGACCGCGCCATTGCCGCAGCACGCCGGATGCTGGACGACCCGACCTGGCGTGACATGACCCAGACCCAGCGCGGTAAGCTGCTTTACCGGTTGGGTGATCTGATTGCCGAGAACGCGGCAGACCTGGGCCAGATCGAAACGACAGACAGTGGCAAGCTTTTGGCGGAAACGGCCAGTCAGACGGGTTATGTTGGGGATTATTACAGGTATTACGCGGGGTTAGCGGACAAAATTGAAGGGGCCGTACTGCCCATCGACAAGCCGGACATGCATGTCTTTACCCGCCGTGAACCGATTGGCG
>JAHDGO010000313.1 GCA_020627605.1 Yoonia sp. | reverse complement strand
GGTCGGCATCGGGGTCAACCTGCCTGTGCAACAACTCTGACAGGGCCGCCGGTTCCACCCGCATCACGGCTTCTTCGCGGGGGATCACCTTATCCTCTGCCAATGCCACGGCAATCGCCACCGCAGCGCGTGAGGCACGTTGTACGCGGATCGCATCCAGAATGCGGACCGCGCCATCCTGCAGGGTGAATTTCACTTCCATCTCTTCGCGCAGGCGGCGGCGGCAGATATCGCCATAGGACACAAGCTGCGCATATTGATCGGGGCAGATATCCTCTAGCGAGGGGCCACGCGGATCGCGTGTCAGATAGATCGCGCCGGGCGTGTCGGGGGACACATCGCGGCCCCTGATCTGGCCCTCGCTGACATAGCGGCCAATGATCTTGGGCTCGCCTGTCGCGCTGTCGACAAACTGGATCACGCCCTGCCCGCATTCGTCATCGCCGGTGCCAAGCGCCATGGCCTGCACCACGAGCCCAAGGCCAGCATCGACGGGCGCACCTTTGGCCTGCCGCAGCAGACGGGCGGTCGTGCCATCCCAGGCGCGGGCCATGGATCGCAGCACCTCTGCCAGTTGCACCTGCACGTCTTGCGGAAAGGGTGTGTCGGTCTCAAACTCGAACGTCTCTTTCATCGCGTTCAGGCTGGCATCGTCCGAGACGTCAGGCAGATAGAATTCATCAGGGTCCAGCCGTGCGACATGGATCGCATAGGACTGGATGAAACGCAGATACATCTTGGTCGCGGCCTCTGCCCCGATCTGATCGGACAGGGCGGCATGGCAGGCATCATTCATGCCGACGTTCAGAATGGCACCGGGGCCACCCCAGTCGGGGTTCAGGCTGGACGGGCGAACCGACAAAAGCGGCGTATCACTGAACGGGGCCAGCACTTGCGCCATATCGGGCAGATCGCCCTTGGCCGCGTTGCGCACCGCGTCAAAAGACAGCGCCACCGTGACCGGCACAGGCATATCGAGCCGCAGCAGCCTTTGCAGACATTTCGCACGCCCGCCATGCACCGATGCATGCATGGCAGCGGTGGTGGTGATCAGCGTCACCGGGGCATATGTCGTCTGTTGCTGCACTGCGGCACCTTTGCTGCTGTGGGTGCAGCATAGGCGAATTGTCCGGCGTCTGTCTAAAAAACTTTACAGTTTTTTGCCTAGCCGTCGATTTTCGTCAGATCAGCCACGCTGAGGCAGATATTTCTGATACGCGACAAGAGGTTAAGACGATTGCGACGCAGAATTTCCGAATCTGCATTCACCTGCACATCGGTGAAAAATTGGTCAATCGGCCCGCGCAGTGCTGCCATGGCAGTCATTGCGGTGCTGAAATCCTCGGCTTTCATCGCTGGTGCGATCTTTGCATCTGCAGCATCAAGGGCGGCGAAAAGGGCCTTTTCAGCATCATCTTCGGCGAATTTGATGTCAGCGCCATAGGAGTATTCGACCCCGTCCTTTTCCTCTGCCTGCGTCAAGATGTTGTTGGCGCGCTTGAACCCCTGGATGAGGTTTTCGCCGTCGTCGGTGGCGAGTGTGGCGGCGAGGGCTTCGGCCCGTTTGACCAGCAGGGTCAGATCGTCATTGCCGGGCATTGCGATGCAGGCGTCGATGATGTCGTGGCGGATGCCTTTGTCACGGAGGAAGACCTTGAGGCGGTCGTGGAAGAAGGAGAGGAGATTAGCGTCGATTTCAAGACCAGCGTAATCATCGTCATCTTGCTCGTTGGGTCGCGCCGCTCCCATCTTTTGGAGATGGAGATCAATCATCCTTTGAAGGTCGAATGACAATCCATTCTCCAAAACCAACCGAATAACCCCCAGCGCCGCGCGGCGCAGCGCGAAAGGGTCTTTGCTCCCGGTCGGTTTTTCGTCGATCGCCCAGAACCCGGTCAGGGTGTCGATCTTGTCGGCCAGTGCCACGGCGACGGACACCGGCGCGGTCGGCACGTCGTCTGACGGACCCAGCGGCGAATAATGGTCCTGACAGGCGGCGGCGATCTCGGACGGTAGCCCCGCGGCCTCTGCATAATAGCGCCCCATCAGCCCCTGCAATTCGGGGAACTCATAGACCATTTCTGACGACAGGTCCGCCTTGGCAACCTTGGCCGCCTGCTCTGCCAGATCAGGGTCCGCGCCGACGCTGGGCGCGATCTCGCGGGCAAGGGCGGCGATCCGCTCAATCCGGTCTTTCTGCGACCCGAGCTTGTTGTGAAAGGTGACGTTGCCAAGGCTTTCCAACCAAGGCTCCATCCCCGCCTTCGCCACGCGCAGGTCATTTTCCCAAAAGAACTTTGCATCCGCCAGCCGCGCCGCCAGCACCTTCTGGTTGCCCGCCAGAATGGTCGTGCCGTTGTCCGCGGTTTCCATGTTGGCGATGGTGACAAAGCGTTCAATGCGGCCCGTCTTGGGGTTGCGCACGGAAAAGAACTTCTGATGTTCCTTCATCGAGGTTTGCAGCACTTCTGGCGGCAGGCCAAGAAAGGCGTCGTCGATGCGGCCCAGCAGGACCACGGGCCATTCGACCAGCCCTGCGACCTCGGCCAGCAGCCCTTTGTCCTCGACCACTTCCAGCCCCAAGGCAAAGGCCTGTGTTGTCGCCTCGTTCCAGATCGCTTCGGCGCGCTCATCGGCGCGCAGTACCACATGGGCACGCTTCAGCTTTGCCTCGTAATCATCAAAAGAGGCGACGGAAAACGCATCCGGCGCCATAAAACGGTGCCCGCGCGTGGTATTGCCAGATGTGATCCCGTCTATGTCCAATGGCACCACCTCTGCCCCGGCCTCATCCACCAGAATGCACAGGATGGTATGCAGCGGGCGCACCCATTTGAGCGATCCGGCACCCCAGCGCATGGACTTGGGCCACGGGAAGTTGCGGATCGTCTTTTCAAGCACCTCAGCGACGATGTCAGCGGCCTTGCGGCCCGGCCTTTCGATCACCGCGAAATAGACCTGCCCCTTCTTGTCGTCGCGCACTTCCAGATCTTCGCGGGCAACACCGGCCCCGCGCAGAAAGCCCTCAATCGCCTGATCCGGTGCGCCGACCTTTGGTCCCTTGCGTTCTTCGCGGGTGGCCTTGCTCTCACCTGTCAGCCCGTCAAGCGACAGCGCCAGACGGCGTGGCGTGGAAAAGGCGGCAGCACCG
>JAHDGO010000312.1 GCA_020627605.1 Yoonia sp. | reverse complement strand
AGCGTGATCATGCACACGATTGCTGGGGATCATTTTTCGTTCAATCAGTTCGCGCGCGAGCGCGCCTTTGATGAAGTAGGATCGAAATAGGCTGGGATCCAGCCAGAGATCTGGCCCAACGAGCGCCGTCGCGTCGACAGTTATGTCGTTATCTGAAAGGCCTAAGGGCACGCTGCCCTTCCAGAACTCGCGGTTTGGTGACTCCGTGAATTTTCTTGACGCAATGGGATCAAACGCCTCTTTCTTTTCCCGAATGTTCAGAAAGAAAAACTCGCCCTCATGCGGCGTTTTCCGATCCTTTTTGAGGAGCGTCACCGGAAACATCTTTGTGTCGCCGATGTTGTGGCGGCGCAGAACCTCAGCCATTTCGCCGGACACCATGTCGAATCCGTTCATTCGAAACATGTGCGGGAACTTCTTGAGCTTCTTTTTTTTTGGCATCTCCCACATTTCGTTTGGAAACACATCGGCTTCCAGTACTGCACCGTAATTGGATGCGCGAACGTTTGCGACAAATTCTTTCATGTCTCTTTCGCGGGCTTCGCATCCAAACCCAAACGCCACTGTCGTTGACCAAAAGATGTCGGTGACCCAGACTTCTTCATCAGTTGTGCGCATTTGCCAGTCCGTCAGTTGCCAGTAGTCGCCTGATACACCGCACCCACCTCTGCCCGGATGATCCTTGCGATCAGTGCGCAATCCTGTGCGCTGAAGGTCAGCGGCAGCCGCATGTCGATGATGCCAGCAAGGATACGGTCACTCGCAGGCATGGGCGCGGACGGGGCGTAGCGCCAACTGTCGTAGCGCGAGGTGAAGCCCTTCGGCTCTGCCCCGCCGAACCATTTCAGCTCCACCCCTCGCGCCGCACAGCGGGCGAGCACGTCAGCCACGGCAGGCGCGTCCCAGTCCAGCAGCAGGAACTGGAAAGATGAGGCGACGAATTGTTCCTTGTCTGGCCGTGCGATGAGACGCAAACCGGGGGTGTCGCGCAGGCCATCCTCGACCACCCGGTAGAGCGCATTCCAGCGCCCGGCCTGTGTCGCCAGATCGCGCAGTTGCGGGCGCAGGATCGCGGCGCGCAGGTTGTCCATGCGGCCGGAGATATTGGGTGTCTCAAATTTGATCTGCGCGAAGGTTTCGACCGGCGGTGCCGCCCGGTGTTTTTCGAACAGCATATAGCTGCCGGACAGCATGATCGCGCGGGCCATGTCTTCTGCCCCGTCGCAGATCAGGAACCCACCCTCGCCCGAATTGATGTGTTTATAGGTCTGCGTCGAATAGCACCCGAACCGCCCCCAGCGGCCCGACGGCACACCGTTCCATGAGGCCCCCATCGTATGCGCGCAATCCTCGATCACGGTGACACCGGCGGCATCGCAGATCGCCATCAGGCGCTCCATGTCGCAGATATGCCCGCGCATATGCGACAAGAGCAGCACCCCGGCCTGATCCAGCTTGGCGGCCAGATCATCAAGGTCGATCACCAGATCCTCTGTCACGCCAACAAAGACCGGCACGCCGCCCACGGCGGCAATCGCCCCCGGCACCGGGGCAAGCGTAAAGGCATTGGTCAGCACCTTGTCGCCGTGTTTGACGCCAGAGGCGCGCAACGCCGTCGTCATGGCATAGCCGCCGGATGCCACGGCAAGGCAGTATTTTGCGCCTGTCGCTGCGGCGAATTCTTCTTCCAGCAGTGCGGTCTCGGCCACCTCATCCCCGCTGGTGTTGTAGCGGTGCAGGCGGCCGGTTTGCATCACACGGGTGGCCGCCGCGATCCCGTCGTCGGGGATTGCCTCTTGCTGGGTAAAGCTGCCTTTGAATATCTCTGTCATGGCGCTACCCAATCAGGCGGGCAACCACGTCGTCAAGCGCGTCGTAGCTGTCAATCGTCGCCTCGGGGTCAAGCGCCAGCACATCCTCGCGCCCCGGCCCAAAGGTGACAAGCACCGACGGCACGCCTGCATTGCGTGATGTATTTCGGTCTGTGGCGGTATCCCCGACCAGAAGGGAACGCGCCGGATCGCCGCCAGCGCGGCGCACGGCCTCAAAATGATGTTCCGGGTCAGGTTTGCGCACTGGCAGCGTGTCGGCCCCGATAAGCGATGCAAAGGCATCGCGCACCCCAAGCCGCTGCATCAGTGTCTCTGCCAGCCCTTCGGGTTTGTTTGTCGCAATCCCGATGGCGTATCCGGCAGCATCCAGCCGCGCGACGGCATCCATCGCGCCGGGATAAAGCGTGGTATGCGTGTCGATGTCCTGCGCGTAGGCCTCCAGCAGAATGGGGTATTGGGCGTCAATCTCTGCCTTGCCAAACCCTTCGACCCGCGAAAACCCCAGCGTCAGCATCGCGCGCCCGCCTTTGAGGGCGGTGGCCGCATCTGTCGCAGGATCGAGCAGATCCCCCAGCCCCAAACCGCGAAAGCATGTGTTCGCCGCCGCGATCAAATCGCCACTGGTATCGGCCAATGTTCCGTCGAGGTCGAAAATTACCGCTGGCTTCATGTGATGGCCCCCATTGCTGTTCTTTCTGTAACGCCCTGAAAACTGATGTGAAGCCCCTGCCCTTGTGATAATTTCAAAGGGCGATAGAAGGCTGGCAAAAGACCAAGGGGCAGCAATGACCATTTCATTGATTATTCTCGGCGCTGGCATGGGCACGCGCATGAATTCCGATGTGCCAAAGGTGCTGCACCAGATCGCTGGTGCGCCCATGCTGGTACACGCGATGAAGGCAGGCGCCTCGCTTGACCCTGTGCATACCGTTGTGGTGGCCGGCCACGGTGCGGCGGCAGTGGAAAAGGCCGCGCGCGCCCATGACCCTGATGTGCAGGTCGTTATGCAAAGCGAGCAACTGGGCACCGCCCATGCCGTCGGTCAGGCCAAGGATGCCCTGTCCGGCTTTGATGGTGATGCGCTGGTGCTTTACGGCGACACGCCCTTTATCACGCCGGAAACGCTGGCCGCGATGACAGCCGCACGGCTGACCCATGATGTCGTCGTGCTGGGGTTTGAGGCCGCCGATCCGGGCCGCTATGGCCGGTTGATCCTGAAAGGCGATCAGCTTGACCGGATTGTGGAGTTCAAGGACGCGTCGGACGAGGAACGTCGCGTAACCCTTTGCAACAGCGGCGTGATTGCGGCCGATGCATCGACCCTGTTTGAT
>JAHDGO010000311.1 GCA_020627605.1 Yoonia sp. | reverse complement strand
CGCCCATGGGCGCGACCATGTGACCAAGATCGAACTGGCGCTGGATAGCGATAATAACTTCACCGCCCTGCGAACGGAAACCTATGCAAATATGGGGGCTTACCTGTCGACCTTCGCGCCGTCAGTGCCAACGTGGCTGCATGGCACCTTGATGGCGGGCAACTACAAGACGCCGCTGATCTACGTGAACGTCAAGGCGGTCTTTACCAATACCGTACCGGTTGACGCCTATCGCGGGGCCGGGCGGCCAGAGGCGACGTTCCAGCTGGAACGTGTCATCGACAAGGCGGCGCGCGAACTGGGTGTCGATCCGATTGCACTGCGGCGGCAGAACTTCGTTACCGAATTCCCCTATGCCACGCCGGTTGCGGTGGAATATGACACCGGCGACTATGAGGCCACGATGGCCAAGCTGGAAGAGATTGCCGATATCGGTGGCTTTGCCGCGCGCCGCAAGGAAAGCGAGGCGAAAGGCAAGCTGCGCGGTCTTGGCGTGAACTGCTATATTGAGGCCTGCGGCATCGCGCCGTCAAACCTTGTGGGGCAGCTTGGCGCACGTGCCGGCCTTTATGATGCCGCGACTGTCCGCGTGAATGCCACCGGTTCGATCAGCGTCATGGTTGGGGCACATAGCCACGGACAGGGGCATGAGACATCCTTCCCACAGGTGATTTCAGAGATGATCGGGATTCCCGAGGATCAGATTGATATTGTGCATGGCGACACCTCGAAAATCCCCTTCGGCATGGGCACCTATGGCTCTCGCTCGCTGGCGGTCTGCGGGTCTGCCATGGTCAAGGCTGCTGAAAAGGTGATCAACAAGGCCAAGAAAATCGCGGCGCACCTGCTGGAAGCCTCTGACGCGGATATCGAACTGAAGGACGGGCAATTCACCGTCGCAGGCACCGACAAATCAGTGGCTTGGGGCGATGTGACGCTGGCGGCCTATGTGCCGCACAATTACCCGCTGGAAGACATCGAACCGGGGCTTGAGGAGACAGCGTTTTACGACCCTGCCAACTTCACCTACCCCGCCGGTGCCTATGCCTGCGAGGTGGAAGTTGACCCAGACACCGGCAAGGTGACCATTGAACGCTTTGCTGCGGCTGACGATTTCGGCAATGTGATCAATCCGATGATCGTCTCTGGCCAGGTGCATGGCGGTATCGCCCAGGGCATCGGGCAGGCACTGCTCGAAAACTGCGCCTATGACGCGGACGGTCAGCTGATCAGCGCATCCTATATGGATTACGCCATGCCGCGCGCCGATGATCTGCCGTTCTACAGTGTCGATCATTCCTGCCAGACGCCCTGCACTCATAACCCGCTGGGTGTGAAGGGCTGCGGCGAGGCCGGGGCCATTGGCTCACCCCCATCGGTGGTGAACGCCGTGATCGACGCGCTGCACTCAGGCGGCAAGAAAGTCGGCCATATCGACATGCCTTTGACGCCGTCGCGCGTCTGGGCCGCAATGAACGACGCGTAAGGGAGAACGCTCATGTATGCATTTGAAATTGAACGGCCTTCCTCGATCAAGGACGCGGTCAAGGCATTGAAGGATGAGGATGCGCAAGCGCTCGGCGGGGGGCAAACACTGATCCCCACGCTGAAACAGCGGCTTGCCATGCCATCAACGCTGGTCAGTCTGACGGGCATCAACGAGATGATCGGCGTCTGCAAGGACAAGGACGGCACGCTGTGCATCGGTGGCGCCACGCCGCATGTCACAGTGTTGAAAGAGGCGGCTGATCACTATCCGGGCCTTGCCGGGCTTGCCGCCTGCATCGGTGATCCGGCTGTGCGCAATCGTGGCACGATCGGCGGCTCGCTTGCCAACAACGACCCCTCCGCCTGCTATCCGGCGGCTGTGCTGGGGTCAGGGGCGACGATCATCACCGACAAAAACAAGATCGCTGCGGATGATTATTTTCAGGGCATGTTCACGACTGCGCTGGAGCAGGGTGAGATCATCACAGAGGTCCGCTTCCCCGTGCCGGAAAAGGCCAGCTATGCGAAGTTCTCGCAACCTGCGTCACGCTTCGCGCTGGTGGGTGTGTTTGTTGCCAAATACGCCGATGGCGTCCGCGTCGCCGTGACAGGTGCATCGGAAAACGGCGTCTTCCGCTGGTCAGAGGCTGAGGCGGCACTGTCTGCCGACTTCTCTGCCGGGGCAATTGCTGATTTGTCAGTACCGGCCGACGGGATGATTTCTGACCTGCATGGTTCGTCAGAGTATCGCGCCCATCTGGTCAAAGTCATGACCGGCCGCGCCGTCAGCGCCGCCGCCTGAGTATAAGCCAAGTTCCGCGCAGCCCAGTGGGCCGCGCGGAACCACCTGCGCAGATCAAACGTTCCTTTTGCAACGAAGGCCGCCTACTGGCCGCGAATTGTGAGGACGACATGCGCATATCCAAACTCCGCTCAACGACATCACTGGTCATCAGCACAGCGCTGTTGGCCGCGCCGCTTGCTGCGCAGGAAACAGCTGAGGCCAACGATACAATGGCAGAGCCCACCCTGTGTGTCGGGCTGGAAGAGACCGATGTCACGGTCACGCCAGACGCAGATGCAACCGATGACACCGAAGTTGATGCAGAGGTCGTCTTCCCCTGCCTTGATCCCACCGGTGCCGTGATTGCTGATCAAGAGGCGCTGGATGCGGCGATTGTCGCGCAGATGGAGGCCATGGTCGCGGAAGATGTTGCCGAGGCTGACACCGCTGAACCCGCGACGGAAGAGGTCGAAAGCGCTGAAGCGGCAGAGGCCGTTGCCGAAGATGTACCTACCGAAGAAATCAGTGAAGATGCGGCCATCGCAAAGGCAGTGGATGAAGAGGCCGTTGCTGATGAAACCGCAACTGAAGAGGTAGTGGCGGCAGAGGCAGCACCGGCAGAAGATGTCGTAGAAGAGACGCCCGCCGAGGAAACTGCCGAAGCTGAGATGGCCGAAGAAACGCCGTCTGATGCGATGGAGGACGTAACAGAGACAGCGCCAGAAACCGAAGCAGAGACCGCCAATTCAGACGAGGCGCTGCCAGAGGGCGATGCCGAGGTTGATGTTGTCACCGAAGGTTTGCCCAAAGGTGACGAGGATACCGCCGCCGTGACCGAGGGTTTGCCAGAAGGTGACGAAACCGATGTCACCGTATCCGAAGGTCTGCCAGAGGG
>JAHDGO010000310.1:2459-3180 GCA_020627605.1 Yoonia sp. | reverse complement strand
AGCACGCACCTTTCTTCGCCAGTGCCGCACCATGGTCGTACAGCTGCAACGTCACGCCAACCACATCATAGCCTTCTTCGGCCAACTTTGCCGCCACGACAGAACTGTCGACGCCGCCAGACATGGCAACGACAACGCGCGTTTCAGCGGGCGGCTTGGCGAAGCCAAGGGAATTCAGGGGCGCATCAAGCGGCATATCAGCCTCAACTGGTCGGGATCGCGACAAAATATAGGAAAAAGCCACGTAGTCTCAAGTGGCGTCTATACGTCTCGTTAAGTACTCGGGCGCATAACCCTGAACGACGCTGATGAAAAGGGGAGTGTCATGTACCTCAAGAAGGTTGATGGCCCACGGTCGGTGACGTTGCCTGATGGCACGATCATGACCCGAGCCGATCTGCCAGGCGAGAATACGCGCCGCTGGGTCGCATCGCGCAAGGCGGCGGTCCTGCGGGCCGTGGCCTATGGATTGATCAGCAGGGCGGACGCCTTGACGCGGTACAGCCTGTCAGAAGAAGAATTTGCAGAGTGGGAAGCGGCCGTCGACAACCATGGTGAGGCTGCGCTGAAGGTCACGACCATTCAACGCTATAGACAACCTTAGGTGGAAATGTCAAGATTGTCTGGGGTGGTAACGGCTGGTTAACCTTTGCCCTGTTAGGTTAACGCAGCCAATTAATGAGTGGAGAACTCACATGCGTGTCCTGCTGGTCGAAGACGA
>JAHDGO010000310.1:0-2449 GCA_020627605.1 Yoonia sp. | reverse complement strand
ACCTCAAAAAGCATCGAACTGATGCTGACCCATGCCAATCTGAACGTATATGCTACAGATATGGGGGAGGAAGGGATCGATCTGGCGAAGCTGTATGACTACGATCTGATCCTCCTTGATATCAACCTGCCCGATATGACCGGGCATGAGGTGTTGCGCCAGCTTAGGTTGAGTCGTATTGACACCCCCATTCTGATCCTGTCAGGCGACGACGATACCGAAAGCAAGCTGAAGGGCTTTGGCTTCGGGGCCGATGACTACCTGACAAAACCCTTCCACCGGGAAGAGCTGGTCGCCCGCATCCACGCCATTATCCGACGGTCCAAAGGCCATGCGCAGTCGATCATCAAGACAGGGCAGGTTGCCGTGAACCTAGACGCCAAAACGGTAGAGGTCGGCGGCAGCACCGTGCATCTGACAGGCAAGGAATATCAGATGCTGGAATTGCTGAGCCTGCGCAAGGGCACGACCCTGACCAAGGAAATGTTCCTCAACCACCTTTACGGCGGCATGGATGAACCAGAGCTGAAGATTATCGACGTGTTCATCTGCAAGCTGCGCAAAAAGCTGAGTGAGGCAACGCAGGGCGAAAACTATATCGAAACGGTCTGGGGGCGCGGTTATGTGCTGCGCGATCCTGAACCTGTCGAAGTCCCGGAAAAGATTGCGATCGGGGCGTAGGGCCGAGGTTGCAGGCACCAACGCCCTTGGCATTGCTGGCCGTGAAACCACCACAGCCGATTGCATGCTGGACGCCAGCCGGACACCCGCATAATTAGGTGATGCAGCCACCGGTTGGCTGCATCGCACATGGGGGCTTCGGTGGTAGCAGAAGGCGCGGAACAACAGACAGATCCTGCGGTCATCGCTGTTGATCAACTGACCGAGACAGAGGCAAAAGCCGAACTGGTGCGCCTTGCACAGCTGTTGGCGGCGGCCAACACGGCCTACCACCGCGACGATGCCCCAGACATCAGTGATGCGGATTACGATGCTTTGAAGCGCCGGAATGCGGCGATTGAGGCACGGTTTCCCGCATTGAAGCGCGACGACAGCCCGTCAGAGGTTGTTGGCGGCGCCGTCGCAGAGGGCTTTGGCAAAGTCCAACACGCGGTGCGGATGCTGTCGTTGGGCAATGCCTTTGACGATGACGACGTGCGCGATTTTAACGAGCGAGTACGCAAGTACCTTGGCCTGACCGATGATGCACCGCTGCACTATACCGCAGAACCCAAGATCGACGGGCTGTCGCTGTCACTGCGCTATGAAAACGGACACCTCGTGCAGGCCGCGACCCGTGGTGATGGCAGTGTCGGGGAAAACGTGACAGCCAACGCGCTGACAATCGACGACATCCCGACGCAGATCGATACAGACAGCGCGGTGCTTGAGGTCCGCGGTGAAATCTACATGAGCCATGCAGATTTTGCGGCCCTCAACGCGCGGCAGGCAGAAGCAGGGGCAAAGACATTCGCCAATCCCCGCAATGCTGCGGCGGGATCTTTGCGGCAACTGGACCCGGACATCACCAAAGCCCGACCGCTGCGGTTTTTTGCATATGCCTGGGGCGAGGTGTCAGCACCACTTGCCGCCACGCAAGGTGACGCCATTGCAAAGCTCGCCGCATTGGGTTTCACAACAAATCCGCTGACCAAGATATGCGACGGACCTGATGCGCTGTTGGCACATTACCATCTGATCGAAGAACAGCGCGCGACGCTGGGTTATGACATTGACGGCGTGGTCTACAAGGTCAACGATCTGGCGCTGCAGGGACGGCTCGGGTTCCGCTCCACCACGCCGCGATGGGCGATTGCGCATAAATTCCCGGCTGAACTGGCGTGGACCGTGCTGGATGCCATCGACATTCAGGTGGGCCGGACCGGCGCGCTGTCACCCGTGGCGCGGCTGCGGCCCGTGACGGTTGGCGGCGTTGTCGTCTCAAACGCCACCTTGCACAATCAGGACTATATCGCCGGGCGCGGCGGTAACGGCGAACCCATCCGCGATGGCAGGGATATCCGCGTGGGGGACTGGGTGCAGGTTTACCGGGCCGGCGATGTGATCCCCAAGATCAAGGATGTTGATCTGTCAAAGCGTCCCGCCGGGGCCACGCCATTTGTTTTCCCAACGACCTGTCCAGAGTGCGGCTCTGACGCGATCCGCGAAGCGGGTGATGCGGTCCACCGCTGCACCGGTGGTATCATCTGCCCGGCGCAGGCGGTGGAAAAGCTGAAACATTTCGTATCTCGTGCGGCCTTCGACATCGAAGGTCTTGGCGCAAAACAGGTTGAACAGTTTTATCAGGACGGCTGGATCGCAACGCCGGCCGATATTTTCACCCTGCGCGACCGGTTCGGCAGTGGCATGCAGCAGTTGAAGAACCGCGAAGGCTGGGGCGAAAAAAGTGCGCAGAACCTCTTTGATGCCATTGATGACAAGCGTCAGA
>JAHDGO010000309.1 GCA_020627605.1 Yoonia sp. | reverse complement strand
CCATCGCGGCCCATCAGCATGCGGACCCGCTTGCCAGCCCCGGCCAAGCCGATCTGACCGCACATGTCGATTTTGCCGCCATCGCCGCAGCCACCGCCCCCGTGCGGCACAGTCGGGTGACGCCGCAGGGTGTGTTTCTGGAACGTCTCGGCATCACCGGGCGGGCACAGGCCCTGGCCAAAAACCTGCAAGGCGCAGCCCGCGAAACCCATGTCACTGCACATCGGCGCTTGACCCACCCAGCGGAAATGGGTGACCTATTCAAAGTGATCAGTATCTTCCCCGCAACGGCCACCCCGCCCCCCGGACTGGAGCCATGACACTCGACATCATCACCGACCCACTTCTACATGGCACACCGCATGGGTTTTTCACCCGCGCCGGTGGCGCGTCCTCTGGTGTCTTTGCGGGGTTGAACTGCGGCTACGGCAGCTCTGACCAGCATGACATCGTCACCATCAACCGCAGCCGCGCGGCAAAGGCGCTGGGACTGGATGCAGATGCGTTGATCGGGGTGCATCAGGTCCATTCAGCGGATGTCGTCACGGTCGACGGGCCACATGACACCGCACCCAGGGCCGATGGTCTTGTGACGGAGACACCGGGGCTTGCGCTGGCGATCCTGACAGCCGACTGCCAGCCGGTGCTTTTTGCCGACAGACAGGCAGGCGTGATCGGGGCGGCCCATGCAGGCTGGAAAGGTGCGCTCAACGGTGTACTGGCCGCAACTGTCAGCGCGATGGAGGACCTCGGCGCGGATCGCGCCAATATCAATGCGGTCATCGGCCCATCAATCAGTCAGTCCAACTATGAGGTCGGGCCGGAGTTTCGCGCAGCATTCCTTGCCGCCGACCCCACCTACAACCGGTTCTTTCTGAAAGGCACGGATGACAGGTTTCAGTTCAACCTGCCTGCCTTTGGTCTGGACAGGCTCAAGGCGGATCGCGCGCGCAAACTGGACCCTACACTGCACCTATGCGGATGCGGATCGATTCTACAGCTACCGGCGATCCGTTCATCGAAAAGAGGCAGATTACGGGCGCCTGATCGCCGCCATCAGCCTCGGCCCGGCCAAAGATTAACAGAATATGGCGCATCGCGCCCCAGTTCGTTTAACGCGAATTCATGCATCGGACTTGCATGCGTATAAATTCTTTATATTTCAATGATTTATTGAGAACGCTCCGATTTCAGTCCAGCTTTCCGCATTTTCCCACAAAGCGCCCAATTACTGCCTGCATGGTCGGCAAAGATCATTTCAACGCCTTCATCGCAGAGGGCGAAGGAAAAGAGGAATGACCATGAAAAGCCGTTGGCAGAAATCCCTTGAAGCAGCCGTCGCCGCCTATGACACCCCAATGCCCTGGGCGCGTGGCGATATGCGCAACGCAATGATCGCCCGCCGCCGCGCCAAAGCCGAAGAGCAGGACAATCAGCTGCAAACAGCGCAGGTGCGCAGCGCCTGAATGGGCCTCTGACCGTTTCCATGCGCTTTGCACCATGGTGCGTCCTGTGTGACTGGGGCAGCCGCAAACGCGCATGATCTACCGGCCCTATCACGCTGGGCCGGGCGTAATCATCACCTTCGTCAGGGCCGGTCAAAACGGCCTTTCGGCGACGTCAAGCAGACAGGCCACCCAATGAACCGCCCCATGACCGCATCCAGCAGCGCCACATCGCGCGACTACCATCCGGTGCCCAATGCCGTGGGTCCCGCCGCTGCCCCCGCGCCCCAACTGCCTGCAACGCGCAAATATGAAATCAGCTACCTCTCGCCTGACGGACAACATGGCGATCTGACGGTACGGGCGCGCGCGTTGCGCTCTGTCGAAAATGCGTTTGCAGCCTTCGGGCACAACGCTGTGATCCACACGCAGCGCGGCATGCTGGCGGTAGAGGATGTCTGGCCGGGGGACGAGGTTCGCATGGCCGACGGCCAACTGGAAACACTGCTGTGGCGCGGCAAGATCACTCTCTCTGCCGACCCGATGTCAGACGACGCCAAACAACTGAAACTGACCCGCTTTACCGCTGATGCCTTTGGCATGCACCGGCCTGACAGCGATCTGGTGCTTGGGCCAGCCGCGCGACTGCTGCACCGGGCCAATGGCATTCGCAAACTGGTTGGCGACGATGTGGCGTTCTTTCCGGCCTCAGATTTTGTCGATGGCAACACGGTCCTGTCGCTGGTCCCGCCCCACCCGATGGCAGTCTATCAGCTGGGATTTGCGCGCCAGTGCAGCATCATGGTCGGCGGTCTGGAGTTTGAAACGCTCAACCCCGGCACCGCGTTTGAGCTGGGCCTGCGCGGTGCCGCGCTTAAACAATATCTCTCGCTCTTCCCGCACAAGCAGTCCTTTGAGGACTTCGGACTGCCGTCCCACCCGCGGCTGCGGCTTAGCGATCTGGAATTGCTGGGCTAGGGTCAGCGGGCGCGATCTTTACGGAGCGCCCCCAGAACCGCCACAACAGCAGCACTGCTGCCACGGCGAGGCCAATCACAAGGCCCAGCCATAGACCAATCGCACCATAGCCCAGCGTGAAAGCCAGCAGATAGCTGGTCGGCATCCCGATCACCCAATAGCTGATCGTGGCCATCACCATCGGCACAGTCGTGTCCTGCACCCCGCGCAAAAGGCCCAGCGCCATGACCTGCAGACCATCCACCAGCTGAAACAGTGCCGCGACAATGACAAGGCTGGCCCCCACCCGCAGCAGCATGTCCCGTGCAGGTTCGTCAGGGTCGACAAAGAATGAAACCAGCGTTTCGGGGATCGCCAGAAAGACCAGCGACGTCAGCATCGCAAACAGCGCGGACATCCCGATGGCGGTGATCCCGCCGCGGCGCAACAATGCCTCGTCCCGCCGCCCCAATGCGCGTCCGGCCCGCACCGTGGCCGCCTGCGAAAACCCGATATGCACCATAAAGGTCATGCTGGCCAATTGAATGGCAATGCCATGGGCGGCCAGCTCAATCGCACCGATCCAGCCCATCATCACGGCAGAGGCGCTGAACAACCCACCCTCGGCCAGTGACGTCAGGCCAATCGGCCAGCCCAGACGAAACACACGCGCCATGATCTCACGGTCGGAACGCCAGAAGTTCTTGAACAGCTCATACTGCGGCAGCTTGCGCAAAATATAGACCGTCAGGATGACGACACTGACCACCGTGACCAAG
>JAHDGO010000308.1 GCA_020627605.1 Yoonia sp. | reverse complement strand
CGTCTATCGCGGGCAAGTTTTTGGGCTGCCGGGCAGCCAGTCTTAACAACCCATTTCCGTCACGCAATCCTCGCCGGGCCTGTCCCTGCGGGGGTTTTCGCGTTGCGCGGCCACTGAATATCTGAGGAGCAAAAGATGCTGGAAATTAAAGGCCTGAAGGTCAAACTTGAAGAAGAAGACAAGCAAATCCTCAAAGGTGTCGACCTGTCGATTGAACCTGGCATGGTCCATGCGATCATGGGGCCGAACGGGTCAGGCAAATCGACACTGTCCTATGTGTTGTCCGGCAAGGATGGCTATGAGGTGACGGGCGGGTCTGCCATGCTGGAAGGTGCCGACCTGCTGGAGATGGAACCCGAAGAGCGCGCCGCACTTGGCCTGTTTCTGGCGTTTCAATACCCTGTCGAAATTCCCGGCGTGGGCAACATGACCTTCCTGCGCACAGCCGTGAACGCACAGCGCAAGGCGCGGGGCGAGGATGAGTTGAGTGCCGCGGATTTCCTCAAAGAGGTCCGCGCCCGCGCAAAAAGCCTGAAGATCGACGCGGATATGCTCAAGCGTCCGGTCAACGTCGGCTTTTCCGGCGGTGAGAAAAAGCGCAATGAAATCCTGCAGATGGCCATGCTGGAACCCAAGATGTGCATTCTGGATGAAACGGATAGCGGTCTGGACGTCGATGCGATGAAACTGGTGGCCGAAGGCGTGAATGCCCTGCGGTCAGAAGGCCGGTCATTCCTTGTGATCACCCACTACCAGCGTCTGCTGGACCATATCAAACCGGATGTCGTGCATATCATGGCTGATGGCCGCATCGTCAAAACCGGTGGGCCGGAACTGGCGCTTGAGGTGGAAAACAACGGCTATGCCGACATTCTGGCAGAGGTGGCCTGATGGCGTTGGCGACACTGAAATCTGACACCACCGACGCCCGACTGGCCGATGTGGCCCTGCCGGAAGGTGCAGGCTGGGCCAATGCCGCCCGTGCCGATGCCCTGTCGCGGGTGCGCGCCATGGGGTTGCCGACCAAGCGCGACGAGTATTGGAAATACACTGATCCGACGACGTTGACGGCAGTGGATGCCCCCAAGGCCGCCCTGTTCAAAAACGACGAGGGCCCGCTGTTTGACGCGGTGGACCGGATCCGCATTGTGTTTGTGGATGGTGTGTTTGACGCCGCAGCCTCTGACGATCTGTCTGCCGAAGGGGTAGAGGTGGAGCGTCTTTCTGACGCGATGCAGGCCGATATCCATTGGGCAAAGGACCTTTACGGCGTGCTGGAAACCCGTGGTCAGACACCTGTGCCGCGTCCGCTGGCGGCGTTGAATACCGCGCTTGCCACTGATGGTGTGGTGATCCGTGCGACAGCAAAGGCCGCCAAGCCCATCAACCTGATCTATCTGCACGAGAGCGAGGCGTCTGACGCCATCCTGCATCATGTGGTCAAGGTAGAGGCTGGCGCAGAGGTGACCGTGCTGGAAACCGGGCCTGCCGCCGCACGCTTTTCCAAGGCGATGGAGATTGATGTCGCTGACGGCGGCACGTTCCACCATGTCCGCGCGCAAGGTCGCGACCACGAGCGGCGTGCGGTCACCAGCTATTTTGCGCGGATCGGCAAGGAGTCCACGTTTAAATCCTTTACCCTGACATTCAACGGCGTCCTGACGCGCAATGAAATGGTGCTGGAGATTGTGGGCGACGACGCGGCAGCCCATGTCGCTGGCGCCTGCGTGGGCGATGGCCGTGATTTCCACCATGATGACACGGTTTTCGTCACCCATGACGCGGTGAATTGCGAGAGCCGACAGGTTTTCAAGAAGGTGCTCCGCAATGGGGCGACCGGTGTTTTTCAGGGCAAGATCCTCGTCAAAGAGGGGGCGCAGAAAACCGATGGCTATCAGATCAGCCAGTCGCTGCTGCTGGATGACGACAGCCAGTTCCTCGCCAAGCCAGAGCTTGAGATTTACGCCGATGATGTGGCCTGCTCGCATGGCTCTACCTCTGGTGCGATTGATGAAACGGCGCTGTTCTACCTGCGCTCGCGCGGTGTGCCGCATGATGAGGCGCGCAATCTGCTGACCCTGTCGTTTCTGGCAGAGGCATTGGAAGAGATCGAAGACCCAGACCTTGCGGCTGATCTGCAGGACCGGCTGGAAGGCTGGCTGGCGCGCCACACCTGATGCCGGTCACGACAGATATCGTGCGGACGTGGCGCGGGCCGCGGGCGGTCATGCGTGACCTGTTGGATCAGGGGCGGCGCGAGGATCGGGCCATCGTGGTTCTGATGATCAGCTGCTTTCTGATATTCGTGGCACAGTGGCCGCGCCTGCGCCGCATCGCCGAAGGGTACGAGCCGTCACCATGGCCCGGCGACATGAATTTTGAAGGTATGATGACCTATACCTTCTTTGCCTCTGTCATCATCCTGCCGCTGATCATGTATGGCATCGCTGCCCTGTCGCATCTGGTTGCCAAGCTGTTCGGCGGCAAGGGCACATGGTTCGGTGCACGTATGGCGCTGTTCTGGACATTGCTGGCCACGACGCCGCTGATGCTGCTGTTTGGCCTTGTGCGGGGGCTGATCGGCCCCGGCGCGCAAGCTGCTGCGGTGGGCTGGCTTGGGGCTGTTGCGTTTGGCATCATCTGGATTCAATCCCTGCGCGAGGCGGAAAGCGGCAGATGACCGTAGATTTTCAAACATGGATGCGTGCCGTCTGGACCAGCATCATGGAACCCAGTGAAAGCGCGCGCTATGCGCTGTCACTGAAACCACCGGCAGAGGCACTGTGGCTGGGTCTGGGCCTGGCCGCCGTGTTGAACGTGCTGTTTCTGGCAACCTTGCAGAACCTGTCCACCGTGCCTGTCGCGATGGAAGATCAGGTGATTGTCATGTCACCCATTGGCTATCTGGGGGTGATCGGCGTTTTTCTGGTGATCTTTGTCTTTGCGCTGCAACAGGCGGGGCGCTGGTTGGGGTCTTCAGCACAATTGCCAGAAGTCCTTCTGGTCACCGTCTGGTTTCAGGCCATCAGTCTGACGCTGGAGGCGATGCAACTGGTGTTGGTCCTGATCAGCCCGGCCATTGCCGCGATTTTCGGCATGATCGCCTTTGGCGCGATGCTGTGGTGTTTTGTCAATTTCGTCAATGTGTTGCACGGCTTTGCCAATCTGTTCAAAGCGGTGTTTTCCATT
>JAHDGO010000307.1 GCA_020627605.1 Yoonia sp. | reverse complement strand
GTTGCTGGCGCTTTTCCTGATCTGCGCCACAAGCATCGTGCAGGCCAACCCCATTCGCATCAAGGATCTGGTGGAATTTGACGGGGTCAGATCAAATGACCTTGTTGGCTATGGTCTGGTGGTCGGGCTGAATGGCACCGGTGACGGGCTGCGCAACTCCCCCTTTACCGAGGATATCCTGAGCAATGTGCTGGAACGCCTTGGCGTCAACGTGACGGGAGAGCAGTTTCGCCCACGCAATGTTGCGGCGGTGCTGGTCACGGCATCACTGCCGCCCTTCGCCCGCGCCGGCAGCCCGGTGGATGTGACTGTTTCTGCCATTGGTGACGCCAGCAGCCTGTTGGGTGGCACCCTGATCATGACGCCGCTCAACGCAGCGGATGGCGATATCTATGCTGTGGCACAAGGGACAATCATTGCAGGTGGTGCCGCCGCAGAGGGTCAGGCGGCAAGCGTTGTGCAGGGGGTGCCGACCTCTGGCGTGATCCCGTCCGGTGCGACGATCGAACGTGAGGTGGCCTTTGATTTCAGCGGTCTCAGGACCGTGCGTCTGGCCCTGCGCACGCCCGATTTCACAACGGCGGGGCGGATTGAACAGGCGATCAACCGCAACTTTGAACGCGCGGTTGCGGTCATGCTGGATGCTGGCACGGTCGAGCTGAACATCGCGGCCACGCGGATGCAATCCCCGGCCCATGCGCTGGGTCGCGTCGAAAACATTCTTGTTGAACCTGAACGCCGCGCGCGTGTCGTTGTCGATCAGCGCTCTGGCACCATCGTGATGGGTGAGGATGTGCGCATCAGCCGTGTTGCGGTCAGTCAGGGCAATTTGACACTGCGCATTCAAGAGACACCCCTGGTCGCCCAGCCAAACCCCTTTGCGCCTGGCGATACCGTTGTTGTGCCACGCACCGAAACCGCCATCATCGAAGAGCCGGGCATCGGGCTGGCAGAGGTCCGCGGCGGCACATCACTAAGCGAGGTTGTCGCAGGATTGAACGCCCTTGGCGTCGCCCCGCGCGACATGATCGACATCCTGAAAAGCATCAAGGCCGCAGGCGCGCTGCACGCGGAGTTCATCGTCAGATGACGGTGCCCTTCGCCGTGTTTTTGTCAGCCATAGCTGTGAACAAGGCTTGTCGCGATCAGGCTCCATCCGTCAGCCACGACAAAGAAGGCCAGCTTGAACGGCAGGGATACGATAGCCGGGGGGACCATCATCATGCCCATGGACATCAGAACCGCCGCGACAACCAGATCGATGATCAGGAACGGTATGAAAATCAGGAAGCCGACCTGAAAGGCCCGCTCCATCTCGCTGAGCAGAAATGACGGGATCACCACGGACAGCGGGGCCTCTGCCGCCGGGACACGTGGGTCAAGATCGGGCCGCAGATCGACAAGCGCCGCAAAGGTGTCCGGTGCAAGGCGGCTTGTCATGAATGCGCGCAGCGGGTCCATGGTGCGCAAAAACGCCTCTTCCACCGGGATGTCACCGGCCAAAAGCGGGGCGACCCCGGCGGCCCATGCGGCAGTAAAGACAGGCTCCATCACGAAATAGGTCAGAAATAGCGCAAGGCTGACGATCAGCATATTTGGCGGCGACTGCTGCAATCCGATGGCCTGCCGGAGGATGGCAAAGACTGTGACGATAAAGGGAAAGCAGGTGACCATGATCGCGATGCCCGGCACAAGGCTAAGCACGGTGATCAGGACCAGCAGTTGAATTGACCGTGTCGCAAGCGATCCGTCATCCCCAAGCGTGAGCGACAACTCTTGCGCCATCGCAGGGTTCGCCGGGCCTGCCACAAGCAGAACTGTGAGGATCAGCACCAGCGGCAAGGTGCGCAGATCAGGCAAGGTCGCCCTTGTCGCTGGCCACTTCGGTCAGGCGCACGGCCAGTTGGCCGGGCTCGCCACCGGCGACCTCTTGCAACTCTCCCCGTGCGATTAGCCTTTCACCAATGAAAAGTTCCACCGGGTCTTCGATCCGCCGGTCAAGGGGCAGGACGGTGTTCTCGGCCATATTCAACAGATCGCGCACCAGCGGTCTGGCCCGCCCGACCGAGACAGAAATCTCAATCGGGATGCTTTGCATCAGGTGATCTGTCGCAAGCCCCGGTGCGGCGCCTGTCTGAGGTGTGTCATCCATGGGTAGGTGTCCTTTCGGCAGCGGTGTGAATGGCGGCAAGAACGCCGCTGACCTCGGCCATCAGCGTGTCGAGGTCGAGGTGTCGCGTGGCCGCGCCGCCGCTGATCCAGGCGGCGTGGGGCGTCAGGGTGTCATCCGGGGCCAGATCCGGCGGGGCGGCCAGGCTTTGAAGTGCGTCGCTCACCGCGTTGAGTTGCGATGGGTGAACGGCCAGCGTCAGCCGGCCGGCCATGGCATCGTCAATCTGCCCGTGGATCAATGCCGCGATTTCCGGCGCAAACCCGGCGTCGATGCAATGGGGCAGCAAGGTTGTGATCACCTGATCAAAGAGCGGGCGCAGGGCTTGCATGATGTCTTGTCGGGCCTCGCTGTAGGTAAAGTTGAGGTCGGCGATGGTTTGCACCAGTTCCGCCTGCAATGCGGTCTCTTGCGCGGCAGCGGCGGCCAGCCCTGCAGCCTCGCCAGCGACAAATCCGGCCTGATATTCCGGATCGGGACCGGTGGCGACAGGTGCCTCTGCATCAAACGATTCGAGTGCGATGCGCCCCATCGGTTACGTCCCGACCTTGGGCTGTGGCTGTTCGATCCAGTCTTGCAGGATTTGCAGTGTTTCGGGTTCCTTCTCGGCGATCAGACGGCGCATCCGGCTGACCGGATCGTCGCCGTCAGCGTGGCTATCCAGTCCGTCACCGGAACCAAAATCGCCGCCCAGAAAACCACCCATGCTGTCGTCGTTGATCGCCATGGCCATGGGTGGGTCGGCCATATCCTCATCCGCCATTTCGCTGTCGTCCGCGATGGCGAGCGGCGCGGCGGACCCATTTGACGTCAGGATAGGGCGCACCACAAAAAGCCCAAGGATCAGCACAACTGCGGCCAGCGCGGCCAGTTGGATCAAACGCATCATGTCCAATCCCGCTGCCGCGACACCGCCTGATGCCAAAGTGCCTGACGGTGTGATCAGCTCAAACGGCATTGATCGCAGCGTCAGCACATCCCCGCGCGCGGTGTCTAGACCCACGGCAGAGCCGACCAGTTCGC
>JAHDGO010000306.1:2351-3195 GCA_020627605.1 Yoonia sp. | reverse complement strand
CCCACCCTAGATCCGCTGGCACAGGCGGTTGGCGTCCAGGGTCGCTGCGTGGATCCCGCGTGCTGACACGCAATCGCCGATCCGGAAGAGGGAAAATCTGGTCGCATCGGCCTGATCCACACCCGGCTGCGGCGCTGACTGGATCAGCTGCGCCAGGTCGGTCACACCTTGATTTGCTGCGTCGCTCGCGAGGTCCTCAAACAGTTCATCCATGGGCACCGTGCCGGCATCGATGATGACCTGATCGTAGTGTGCTGTGGCACTTCCGGCGGAATACTCGTTCTGACTGGTGGCCCTGATTTGATTTCCATCGCGTTCCAGCCGCGTCAGGCGGCGATCCGGTTTGATCACAACATTGGCGGCATAGAGATTGCGCAGATGGATGGCGTGGTTCGTCACGCCAACGTCTTGCGCAATCATTCTGTCCGGGGTCATCAGGTCAACCTGACTGCCGGCGCGCGCCAGAAATTCCGCTGCTGTCGGCCCGCTCTGCCCGCCGGTTTCGTCGTAAACCAGAACGTTTTTCCCCGGGGCAACTTCGCCTGACAGAATGTCCCAGGTCGCATGGCCGAGGTCGTCGCCACCCTCAACCTGCGACAATTCCGGCATCCCGCCTGTTGCCAGAATAACGACCTGAGGATCCAGCGCGAGAATTTCGGCGCGCTCGGCAAAGACGTTGAACCGGAATGTGACACCCAATGCCATACAGCGATCATAAAGCCATCGCGTGATCCCGATCATGTTCTGGCGCCAGGGAATTTTCGCGGCATAGACGACCTGACCGCCGGGGTCGGATTGTGCCTCTAACACGGTGACGTCATGTCCGCGTTCGGCGCAGATGCGT
>JAHDGO010000306.1:0-2341 GCA_020627605.1 Yoonia sp. | reverse complement strand
CAGTCCGGCTGGACCGGCGCCGACGATGACAATTTTGCGCTGTACCTCTGCCGGGGCAATCTGATGTGACAGTGTGGCTTCGCGACTGGTGACGGCGTTATGCAGGCATAGCGCGTCACCCCCGCGATAAATGCGGTCGATGCAATAGCCGGCCCCGACACAGGGGCGGATCGCATCGTCTTCACCGGCCAGATGTTTGCGGATCATATGCGGATCGGCGATCTGGGCGCGGGTCATGCCGATCAGATCGACGTGCCCCTCGCTGACAGCGAAATTTGCAGTGGCCGGTGGCCTGCCGCACCTTGCCTGCAAGCGTGACAAAGCGGCCGGCAGGGAAAGCCATGGACGGGACAGTTTCCGCGACCCCTGCTTTGGTCCAGTTTGCGCCACCTGAAATGTTCAGGCAATCAACCAGCCCGGTTGCTGCATGCGCCTTGGCGATTGCGATACCGTCATCTTCGGTGATGCCACCGGCAATAAATTCATTGGCGGTGAACCGCAGACTGATGATGAATGCGCGGGGCGTGTGGTCACGGATCGCCTCCAGCACTTCCATCCCGAACCGCAATCTGTTGTCCAGATCGCCGCCATAGGCGTCGGTGCGCTTGTTGGACAGCGGGCTCCAGAATTGTCCGATCAGATGACCCGAGACCAGCAGTTCGACACCGTCTAGCCCGCCTTCGGCACAGCGACGCGCAGCTTCTGCGTAGTCCGCCACGATGCGCCGGATATCAGCGGCCTCAAGCACCTTTGGCATGGCCCCATGGGCCGGTTCGCGGATGGCAGATGGAGCCACGGTTGGCAGCCAATTCCCGGTTGCAGGATGTGTGCGGCGGCCTGCATGGCTGATCTGGCACATCAGCGGCACGTCGTGGGCGTGGATGCGTTTCGCGAAGGCCTGCAATGGCGCGATGATCCGGTCATCAGACAGGTTGAGCTGCCCAAAGGACGGTGGTGAGTCCATCGACACGGATGACGCGCCGCCAAACATCGTCATTGCCAGCCCGCCTTTGGCCTTTTCTTCGTGGTAGCGCTGATAGCGCTCTCCGGGCAGGCCATCCTCGGCGTAGGCCGGGGCGTGGCTGGTGCTGATGATCCTGTTCTTGAGGGTCAGGTGCCCCAGCTGAAATGGCTGGAACAACGCCCTATAGGGTGATGTTGTCATGGGTTCGCCTGACGTTGGCACATGTGCGTGCGGGATCGTGTCATACCGCTGCGGGCACCCGCCGCTTGCGCAAGCGCTGCAGCCCGGCAATCAGCAGGACGCAAAGCAGCAACGGGATAATCAGCCAGTTGGGGTTCATGCGCGTCACCGCGCTTTCCAAGGACAGAATGCGCCAGTCATAATCGAGCCCGCCCGTCTGCGCCGGGCCACCAAACGCCAGATCTGTCACGATCAGGGCGTCGCCGTCGGGTGCGACACCAAGTCCGGCACTGTCGTACAGGACGTCTTCGGCAGGCAGGCTGCCGTCACCCTGCAATGTCAGCATCACGGTTTTTGAGACAATGGTCCCGGACAGGTTTTCGCCTTCCGCGATCAACCGCACGTCTGCCTCGCCGTTCAGACCTTCGGCCAGTTGCGTCAGTGCGGCGGCAGGCTGGCTTTCAAATGGTGGCTGCACCACGTCCAACAGTGCCGCCGGGCGCAGCAGCAAGAGTGCGACAACGACAAGCACCACAGACTCCCACACACGCGACCGCGTGATGAAGTAGTTCTGCGTCCCAGCCGCAAAGATCACCATCGCGATCAGTGACGAGCCCAGCACCAGCGCAAACTGCCAGGCGCTGTCCACACCGATCAGCAAAAGCGCGGGGTTGAGTACAAAGATGAACGGCAGGATCGCCGTGCGCAGACCGTAGACAAAGGCAATCAGACTGGTGCGCAGCGGGTTGGACCGCGCGACAGCAGCCCCGGCAAAAGCGTCAATCGCTACCGGCGGTGTCGTGCCGGACATCAATCCGAAATAGAAGACAAAGAGGTGTACCGCGATTGGCGGAACCTCGATCCCCTGCTCTGCCGCGAGTGTCACGAAGGGGTTCGCCATGATCGCCGCCACGACAATGTAGTTCGCCGTTGTTGGCAACCCCATCCCAAGCACGACGCACATGCCAGCGGTCAACAGCATCATCAGGAAGAAACTGCCACCAGACAGCGTCTGGATGATTTCGGTCATCAGCAGACCCAGACCGGTTGCAGAAACAACCCCGACGATGATGCCAGCGGCAGCCATGGCCACCGCGACGCCCGTCATGTTGCGCGCACCCGCGATCAGCCCGCTAACCAGATCGCCAAGCCCCTCTTTCATCAGTGCAGTCGTCACCGGGCGCTTATGCGCCAGCG
>JAHDGO010000305.1 GCA_020627605.1 Yoonia sp. | reverse complement strand
TCCAGAGGTCATTGCGGCGCAATGGGATGCGGCGAACCGGTTCTTTGCCCAGGATGCGGTTGCAAAACAGGCGGCGGCCCCGCTGGCCCCCGGTGCGCCATACGGGTATCTTGGCCCCGATCAGGAGGCTTTGGCGCGTAGCCGGGGCGAGGAGACACCGCCGGACCTGAAAGAAAGCTTTAGTGGACGTCCGGTCCAGCCGGTGCCGGAGGGATTGGATGACGCGGCCGCCGCGTTCATGTCCGCTGAGACTCCTTGGCCCGATGTGCTGGGGTTTGAGGCGGCCTGGCGTGCGTACTATGCCGCACTGGAAGACCTGGCCGCGCGGATCATGGTTGCTTTTGCCGAAGCCCTGTCGCTGCCATCCGCCTTTTTCGCGCCGCATCACCAAAACCCGATCTCTGCCTTGCGGGCATTGCACTACCCGGCGACCGGCAAGGTGGCCGAGGACAATCAACAGCGGGCAGGGGCCCACACCGACTATGGCACGCTGACGATCCTGCTCCCCCAAACCGGCGCGCCGGGGTTGCAGATCAAACGCGGCGACGATTGGATCGACGTGACAGCGCCTGCAGGCACTTTCGTCATCAACATCGGTGATCTGATGGAACGCTGGACCGCAGATCGCTGGGTCAGTACGTTGCACCGGGTCGTGGCACGTCCCAACCAACCCGCCCGCAAATCGCTGGCGTTTTTCCTACAACCGGACTGGTCCGTCGAAATTGCGCCTTTGGATGGGTCAGACACTTACAAACCGATCGCAAGCGGCCCATATCTGATGCAGAAATTCCATGCCGCGACGGGAGATGACGCATGACGTTGATCAAGGAGCAGGATTTACCGGATGAGGCCTTGCTGCAAAAGTATGCCACTGACCCGGACGCCTACACCGACTGCTTTACTCGCGACGTGAAACAAGACGTCGACCTTGCCACCTATGTCAGCGCTTTCTACACGACGTGGCTGTTCAAGGTGGAGCGGTTCATCTTGCGCGTTGCCGCACGCCGTCCCTCAACCGATGGTCAGGCGCGTGACGTAGCCGAGGGACACGTCCCCGCCTTTGCGGCCTGGACTGTCGAGGGGCGCAACAACCGCCAGCTCTTGATGTGCGACATGGGTGGGCACACGCGGTCCTGGTTCATGGTGGCGCCGGAGGGTGACAAGACGCGGCTCTACTTTGGATCGGCGGTGACAAAGGCGGATAGTCCTTTTGTCAAAGCGTTGATGCCTTTCCACAAATGGTATTCCCGCGCGCTTTTGAAGGCGGTGAAGCTTTAGGCCTCAGCAATCTGCAAAAGCAGTGCGTTAATCGGCCAAAGGTCTTCAAATGCTTTTGTGAGCGCTTTCGGCAGGTCGTCGGTGTCCGCAGGCAATTCGCCACTCGCCGTCAGACCCTTGTGCTTGAGCAATTCCGCCGCCGGATGGTCCTTGTCATAGGCGGGCGGCACGCGTTTCAACCCCGGCTCCCGAATGCCGTAGCCCTTGGCCTTTACCCCGTCGATGATCCCGACAATGCTATCTGTATCGAGATCCACAAACTTGCGCCAATCCTCCAGCACCGGTTTCTCAAATCCCATCAGCCCCGCCCCGGCGGTGACGTAGTCGATGCCGATGCCGAAGAAAAACAAGGGCATTTGCCGCGCGTCCCCCTCCATCTGCCACATCATGTGCAGGTGCGTGTTGTAGGGGCGTTTGTCCTTGGAAAATCGAACGTCACGATGGGGACGGAAGAGTTTGGTTTTGACCGGCCCGTCTGAGATGCGTTCCAGTGGCGCGGTCATCGTCTCCAAAAGCGACTGTGCCCCGGGCTTGAGCACCTCGTCGTAGGTCGCACGATTATCCTGCCACCATGCCTTTGTGTTGTTTTGATCAAGCGCTGCGTAGAATTCTTGTGCGGTCGTTATCAAAGTCATTGTGCATCCTTTTTGTGCAACCGGGGTGGACCCGACCCAACGCTAGGCCTAAGGCTGCCGCTATGCAAACGCGCGTCGACACCACCCCGGCTCTGAGCCATCGCGAGCATGCGCGGGCCCTCCTGCGCGTGGGGATGCCGCTGATCCTGAGCCATATGGCGCAGTTTGCGATCTTTATGACAGACGCGCTGATGCTGGGCTGGTATTCGGTCACAGCGCTTGCGGCCTCGACCATTGGCGGCACGTTCTTCTTCCTGACCTTCATCGTCGGCACCGGCTTTGCCCAGGCAGTGACGCCACTTGTGGCAGAAGCAGCAGAGCAAGACGACGAGCAGGGCGTGCGCCGGGCCACGCGCATGGGGCTTTGGCTTTCGGCGATCTACGGCACCGTCATCATGATCCCGTTTTTCTTTGCTGAAGCAATTCTGTTGGCCATTGGGCAAGAGCCGGAGGTCGCAGCGCTTGCTGAAGATTACCTGCATATCGTGGCATTCTCGATGATCCCGGCGCTGATGGTGATGACGATGAAAAGCTTTCTCGCCGCCCTGGAGCGTACTGCGATCATCCTTTGGGCCACCATCGGGACCGCGTTGCTGAACGTGGTGATCAACTATGCGCTGATCTTCGGCAATTGGGGCGCGCCGGAGCTGGGCATCCGGGGTGCGGCGATTGCGTCGCTGACGATCACAATACTGACGTTGGTGATCTTGTTTGGCTATGCCTTGCGCGAGACGCCGCAATACAAACTGCTGCAAAACATCTTTGCGCCCGATCCTGACGTGATGAAAAAAGTGTTTGCGCTGGGTTGGCCCATTGGCCTGACGGCCCTGGCGGAAGGGGGGCTTTTCAGCGCGGCGACGACGATGATGGGTTGGCTTGGGGCGGTGCCACAGGCGGCCCATGGGATTGCGCTGCAACTGTCGGGCATGACCTTCATGTTCCACCTTGGTCTGTCACAAGCGGCCACTGTTCGCATTGGCCGTGCGGCGGCGCGGAAGGATGTTGAGAACCTGAAACGCGGCGCCTTGGTCGCCTGTGGTATGTCTGCGGCCTTTGGCTGTGTGACCATGCTGATTTTCTGGACGATCCCGTCGCTTTTGGTCTCAGGCTTCGTTGATACATCGACGCCCGACGGGGCCGCGGTGGTCGCGATCGGTGTCAGCCTTCTGCTTGTCTCGGCCATGTTCCAGGTTGTGGACGGTTTGCAAGCGATGGCACTTGGGTTGCTGCGCGGGTTGCAAGACACGCGTATTCCAATGATCATGGCGATCTTCAGCTATTGGCTCGTGGGCCTGCCGAT
>JAHDGO010000304.1 GCA_020627605.1 Yoonia sp. | reverse complement strand
TGCGCGACGTGCCGAAATCATGCGCGCCACTTGCCGCATGACAAAGGAGGCGACGATCAGCACAAAGATCAGGTCCAGCAGCAGAACAAACCGCAGCACATTGGATGATGCACCAAAGCCAAGCGGTCCGACCACAACGTAGGTCAGCAATGCCAGCACCGGCCCGGCCACAACAAGGCCTGTGTTCAGCGCGCTTTGCACCTGGCGCCGGCGCAGCCAGCGACCCATACGTGAAAAGCTCAGGCTCGGAAGTGTCCGCTGCACACGCGCTGCCCTGTTCAAACCTGTGGCTCACGCCGCAGGATACCGCTGTTGTTCTGTGACTTTTGCGCGACGCTGACGCGCCGGAGCCACGCTTATGTTGCGGTTTTACATCAACTTGCGGCGGCGAGTCACGCGGATATCGAGGTCCGTAATCTTCTTGCGCAGCGTGTTGCGGTTTATCCCAAGTAAATCAGCACATTTGGCCTGATTTCCGCCGGTCGCATCCAGTGCGATTTCGATCAATGGCCCCTCAACCTCGCGCAGAATCCGGCTGTAGAGACCCGGTGGCGGCAGCACACCACCATGCAGATCAAAGTAGCGGCGCAGATGCTTGGCCACGCTGGCGCTCAGCTTCTCACCCTCGCCGCCTGACCGCAGCGGTTCGATCGCCGGCTGGTTGCCCAGCACCATTTCGACCTCGGCGCGGGTGATTTCCTCTTCGGCAGCCGTAAACACCAGACGGCGCACCGCGTTTTCCAGCTGGCGGACGTTGCCGGGCCAGCTATAGGCGCGCACCAACTCTATCGCGGCTGCGCCAAAGCGGCGGACAGGCGCGCCGTCACGCTCTGCCCTCGCCAGAAAATGATCGGCCAGCAGCGGGATATCATCAACACGTTCACGGACCGACGGCACGGCGAGTGTCACGCCGCCCAGACGATAGAACAGGTCTTCGCGGAAATGCCCGTCTTCCATGCGCACCATCAGATCGGACTGCGAAGTCGCCATGATCCGCGGGGCGTTATCACCCAGCGTATCGAGCATTCGCACGATCCGGCCCTGCGCCATTTCCGACAGATCGCTGACCTCATCAAACAAGATTGATCCGCCCTTGGCGCGGCTCAGCACCTGTGATGGCCCGTCCATCCCCTCCAGATCAGAGGCGGAGACGACAACAAATGGCAGGCTGCGGCGGTCGGAAAAGTCATGCACAGCGCGCGCGATCAAGGATTTGCCCGTTCCGCTTTCGCCAGTGATCAGCACTGGCAGCTGCGTGTTCATCACGCGGGCGACAAGACGGTAAAGCTCTTGCATCACAGGTGTCCGGCCCACCAGCGGCAAATCACCCTGATCAGAGGCATTGGCGGCGTCCGGGTCGCGGGCGATGGGCGCGCGGCGCTTGACCTCCAGCGCGCGGGCGGCGCGTTTCATCAGGTCAGGCAGATCGAAGGGCTTTGGCAGATAGTCGTAGGCGTCAGCCTCTGCCGCCTGAATGGCGGTCATGATGGTATTCTGGGCCGAAATCACGATAACAGGCATGCCAGGGCGTGCTTCGGCGATCTTGGGCGGCTGATCCAGACCATTGCCGTCTGGCATGACCACGTCAGAGATGACCAGATCGCCCTTGCCCTCATCCACCCAGCGCATCAGCGTCACAAGGGACGCTGTGGCGTGCACCTTGCACCCGGCGCGTGTCAGGGCCTGTGTCAGCACCGTTCGGATTGTGCGGTCATCATCAGCGACTAGAACTGTGCCATCCATCTACTTCACTCCCTCTTCATTCTCATTTGGTGCGACGGGCAAGGATATGCGGAACACCGTGCGCCCCGGCACACTATCGACCGAGATCCAGCCACCAGCATCGCCGATCAGTTTCGACACGAGCGCAAGGCCAAGCCCGGTGCCGTTTTCGCGGCCCGACACAAACGGCTCAAACACATCATCAGCAATTTCGGGTGGCAGGCCGGGACCATCGTCGATGACTTCGACTTGCAGCGGCAGACGGGCTTGCGTCCCGTCCGCGCGGCGCACACGCAGGGCTGCGTCATAAAAGGTGTGGAGGCGGATCGTGCCAGCCTCTTTGCAGGCTTCTGACGCGTTCTTGAGCAGGTTCAGAAACACCTGCAAAAGCTGATCTCCGTCCGCCATCGTCTGCGGCAATGACGGGTCATATTCCTCGACAATCAGCATATGCGCGCCAAAGCCGACCGCGGCAGACTGCCGCGCGCGGTCCAGAATATCGTGAATGTTCACAGGGCGCAGTTCCGGCGGCCGCAGATTTCCGAACTGTTCAACCTGTTCCAGCAGTTTCACGATGCGGCGGCTTTCGGCGACGATCAGGTCTGTCATTTCCTGATCTTCCGCAGACAAGCCCATCGACAGCAATTGCGCGGCACCCGTAATCCCCGCCAGCGGGTTCTTGATCTCATGCGCCAGCATTTCCGCCATGCCGATGGCGGATTTCGCGGCCTTGCCAGAGGAATGATTCTGGTTGATCCGGCTTGCGATCTCACGTGGGCTGATCATCACGATCATCGTGTCATCGGTGCCCTGCAATGGCGCAAACTGCAGGTTGCACATCATGGGCGGGCGTTCCCCGCTGCCCACATCCACATCATTCACGAAAAGCGACGTGCGGTTTTCCCGCGCGCGGGCAAATGGCCGCTCCAGCGGGGCGTCGATCAGCACCTTTTCCCACAAACGCTGCCCCTGCAGGCCCTTGCTGGAAATGTTCAGGAACGATTCCGCCGCCGGGTTCGACGCGATGATGATATCTGACGCATCAAGCAGCAATGCGGGCACCGGCAGTGACGACCATAGCGCGTTGTCAACGATCATGCGGCCATCTCCAGCCCGATGGCATCCGGCAGATCGCGCAGCACCTGCGCCGGGTCAGTCTGCGTCAGGATCGCCTTGCGTAAGCCGACCGGCGTGCCGGCATCGTCCATATACCAGCCCAGATGCTTGCGGGCGGTCTTGCCCCCCAGCTCTGCGCCGTAGAACGACAGCATCGCCTCATAATGTTTGCACACCATCTCAACCAGCGCTGACCCACGCGGGATGTCGGGCGCTGGTGCCCCTTGCAACACGTTGGCCACATGGGCCAGCTGCCATGGCCGGCCCTGTGCGCCGCGCCCGATCATCACACCATCGGCACCCGACTGCGCCAGGGCGCGCGCGGCTGTATCGGCATCGACGATATCACCGTTGGCGATGACAGGGATCGTCACTGCGTCTTTCACAGCGCGGATCGCGTTCCAGTCGGCATGACCTTTGTAAAACTGGCATCGGGTGCGG
>JAHDGO010000303.1 GCA_020627605.1 Yoonia sp. | reverse complement strand
CCGCAACCAAAGCGTTATGAGCGCTCTGCTCTAACCAATTGAGCTACAGGCCCCCTGAATTTGGGACTAGCAGACAGGGCGGATGCGTCAAGTGGTTGATGCGTGTGCTTGCCTGTTCCAATTGATCACAGCATGCGGTAACGACGCGGCAAAGATGACAGGAGCTGCCGCAATGACCAAGAATGGCCTGACTTATGCCGATGCCGGCGTGGATATTGACGCTGGCAATACGCTGGTCGAACGCATCAAACCTGCGGCCAAGCGCACAGCGCGTCCCGGTGTGATGGCGGGGCTTGGCGGATTTGGCGCGCTGTTCGATCTCAAAGGTGCGGGATATTCAGACCCGGTTCTGGTGGCCGCAACGGATGGTGTGGGCACGAAGCTGCGGATCGCCATTGATACGGGTAATGTGGACACCATCGGGATCGATCTGGTCGCCATGTGCGTCAATGATCTGGTCTGTCAGGGGGCAGAACCCTTGTTTTTCCTCGACTATTTCGCGACTGGCAAGCTGGAGCTTGATGCCGCAACACGCATCATCGAAGGCATCGCCGCTGGCTGCACGGCCTCTGGTTGTGCCTTGATCGGTGGCGAAACGGCAGAAATGCCCGGCATGTACGAGGCTGGCGATTTTGATCTGGCAGGCTTTGCCGTGGGCGCGATGGAGCGGGGGGCAGAGCTTCCTGCGGAGGTGGCGGAGGGCGATGTTCTCCTTGGCCTTGCGTCTGACGGTGTGCATTCGAACGGCTATTCACTGGTGCGCCGCGTGGTGGAGGTGTCCGGCCTGTCATGGGGCGACGATGCGCCTTTTGCTGATGGCCCGCTTGGGGCGGCTTTGCTTGCGCCGACACGGCTCTACGTCAAACAGGCACTTGCGGCTGTCCGGGCAGGCGGTGTGCATGCGCTGGCCCACATTACAGGTGGCGGTCTGACGGAAAATCTGCCCCGCGTATTGCCAGAGGGCATGAGCGCAGAGATTGATCTGGGCGCATGGGATTTGCCGCCGGTTTTCCGCTGGTTGGCAGAAACCGGCGGCATGGCAGAGGCTGAGTTGCTGAAGACCTTCAACGCGGGCATCGGCATGGTCGTTTGCGTTGCGGCTGACCGCGCTGAGGTCCTGCAAGACCTGCTGACGCAAGAGGGTGAGACAGTGCATGTGCTGGGCCGTGTCACGGCAGGCAGCGGTGTCAGCTATACAGGCGCGCTTTTGTGACCAAACGCGTTGCGATCCTGATCTCAGGCGGTGGGTCCAACATGGTGGCGCTGGCCGAGGATATGCGTGGCGACCATCCCGCGCGGCCTGTGCTGGTCTTGTCGAATGATCCCGCGGCGGGCGGGCTCGCAAAGGCGCGCAGGCTGCATATCCCGACCCATGCCATTGATCACAAACCCTACGGCAAGGACCGTGCGGGGTTTGAGGATGCGCTGCAGAACGCGCTGGAGCTTGCCAAGCCCGATATCATCTGTCTGGCGGGTTTCATGCGCATTCTGACGCCAGATTTTACGGCGAAATGGGCTGGCAGGGTGCTGAACATCCATCCGTCGCTTTTGCCGAAATACAAGGGTCTGCGCACCCACCAGCGCGCGTTGGAGGCTGGCGACAGCGAACATGGCTGCTCTGTACATGAGGTGACAGCCGAACTGGACGATGGTCCAATCCTCGGTCAGGCCCGCATCGCCATCCGACCCGATGACACGGCTGAAACCTTGACCGCGCGGCTTTTGCCGATGGAACACCAGCTTTATCCGGCCGTTTTGCGCCGCTTTGCCGCGGGTGATCGCACACCCGTCACGTTGCAGGCCTGACGCCACGCTTTCCAAGCTGCCGACAATCGCCTATCACCAGAGCCTGCGAGTATTGTGATTGACGGGCCTGGCATGAAGACACTGACAACGACGGAAGAATTGGCCGCATTTTGTGCCGCCGCGGCCAAACGCCCATATGTGACCGTCGATACCGAATTTCTGCGAGAACGGACCTATTATTCCAAACTGTGTCTGGTGCAGCTGGCCTATCAGGATGACGCTGGCGCCGATGCCGTGCTGGTCGACCCGCTGTCAGACGGGCTGTCGCTAGAGCCACTTTACGATCTTTTCCGCGATCATGGTTGCATCAAGGTGTTTCATGCCGCGCGGCAGGATCTGGAGATTTTCTTTGTCGATGCCGGGGTGATCCCCGAACCGCTGTTTGACACGCAGGTCGCCGCGATGGTCTGTGGCTTTGGCGAGCAGGCAGGCTATGAAACGCTGGTCCGCAAAATCGCCAAGGCCGACCTTGATAAATCTTCGCGCTTTACCGATTGGTCACGTCGTCCCTTGACTGACGCGCAGGCAAAATACGCCCTGGCTGATGTGACACATCTGCGGGACATCTATGAGTACCTCTCGGATCGTCTTGCCAAATCGGGACGCACCAAATGGGTGGCAGAGGAGATGGCCGTTCTGGAAGACCCGGCAACCTATCAGGTTAACCCCGACGAGGCATGGAAGCGGGTCAAGACCCGCACGCAATCCGGCAAGTTTCTGGCCATCGTGCGTGAACTGGCGCGCTTTCGCGAAGCCTATGCACAGGAACGCAACGTACCGCGCAGCCGTGTCTACAAGGATGATGCACTGGTCGAGCTTGCCTCGACCAAGCCGCAAAACGAAAAAGATCTGGGCCGGTCGCGCCTGTTGCTGCGCGAGGCCCGCAAAGGGGATATCGCCGCCGGTATTCTGGCCAGTATTCAGGCAGGACTTGCGGTGAAACCCGAAGACATGCCGAAACCTGACACCAGCCGCGCCAAACTGCAGGTGAACCCGGCGCTGGCCGACATGCTGCGCGTGTTGCTCAAGGCGAAAACCGATGACGCTGGCGTGGCACAAAAGCTGATCGCGACCTCTGCCGATCTGGATATGCTCGCCGCCGGAGAACGCGACGTGGCCGCGCTGAAGGGCTGGCGCAAAGAGGTCTTTGGCAACGAGGCACTGCGCCTTTGTGAAGGGCAGGTCGCTTTGGCCGTCAAAGGGCAGAAGGTCGTCACTGTCAGCCTTTGATCTGGACGGCGATGATTGCCAGACCTACATCAATGGCAGAGCAGCAGAAGAGACAGCACCATGGCCAATGACGCCTTTGAAGATCTCGTCGATACCTTTGAATTTCTTGACGATTGGGAAGACCGCTATCGCCATGTGATTGACATGGGCAAGGCGATGGACCCGCTGGAAGTTGCGCTGCGCGTGCCAGCAACCAAGGTAGACGGCTGTGCCAGTCAGGTCTGGCTGGTGCCGCAGATCAAGGACGGCGTGTTTTCCTTTCGTGG
>JAHDGO010000302.1 GCA_020627605.1 Yoonia sp. | reverse complement strand
GCAGGCTCACCTCATTGATCGCCAGCGCGTCATGCATGGCCCCGTCAACCGTCAGCGCGGTCATGGTCAGAGGGTTGATCACCTCTTCCTCTGCCGCATCCAGACGGGCCTGCAGGTCATCGCCGTCAAACTCATTCATCAAGAACCCGACGGTGCCCCGGTTCATCCCGTAAACAGGCACGTCCAGACCCTGGGTTGCATGCAGCGTCTGCAGCATGAAACCATCACCACCCAGTGCCACAATCACATCCGCCTTGTCCTGCGGCACGTCGCCGTAAGCCGCGCCCAATGCACGCAGGGCGGTCTGCGCAATCGGCACTGGGCTGGCGGTAAAGGCGATCTTGGGGCGCGGCATGGCAAAAACCTGTTCGTTCCCATGATTTCTGGGGGGATCGCACCTGAAACGCAAGCGCAGGATCGGAAACAGATGTGACGCGCGCATAAAGATCATGGTCGTTTTGATGCTTTAGCCAGACACGGACCTGCGGTATGAGGGCGGCAATCACGCTTTTGCCCAAGGGGAATACACCGATGAACGCCACAGTCCGCGACGATGGTTTCTTTACCGAAGAGCTGAAAACACGCGATCCTGAAATCCACGCCGCGATGCAGGCAGAGCTGAAACGCCAGCGCAAAGAGATCGAGCTGATCGCGTCGGAAAACATCGTCTCTGCCGCAGTGATGGAAGCGCAGGGTGGCGTGATGACGAACAAATACGCCGAAGGTTACCCAGGTCGCCGCTACTACGGCGGGTGCGAACATGTGGATGTGGCTGAAAATCTGGCGATCGAACGCGCCAAGCAGTTGTTCGACTGTGGATTTGCCAATGTGCAGCCCAACTCCGGCTCTCAGGCCAATCAGGGGGTTTTTCAGGCGCTTCTGCAGCCCGGTGATACGATCCTTGGCATGTCGCTTGATGCCGGTGGTCACCTGACCCATGGGGCCAAGCCGAACCAGTCCGGCAAATGGTTCAATGCCATCCAATACGGTGTGCGCCAGCAGGACAGCCTTTTGGACTACGACGAGGTGCAGCGCCTTGCAACTGAACATCAGCCCAAGATGATCATCGCCGGTGGTTCGGCCATTCCGCGCATCATCGATTTTCCCCGCATGCGCGAAATTGCCGACAGTGTCGGTGCATATCTTCTGGTCGACATGGCCCATTTCGCCGGGCTGGTTGCGGCAGGCCTTTACCCCTCGCCCTTCCCGCACGCCCATGTGGCCACAACCACGACACACAAAACCCTGCGCGGCCCGCGCGGCGGCATGATCGTCACCAATGACGAGGCGATTGCGAAGAAGTGCAACTCTGCCATTTTCCCCGGCATTCAGGGTGGTCCGCTGATGCATGTCATCGCAGGCAAGGCCGTGGCCTTTGGCGAGGCGTTGCGCCCCGAATTCAAGACCTATCAGGAACAGGTCATCAAGAACGCGCAGGCGCTGGCTGATCAGCTGATGAAGGGTGGTCTGGATATCGTCACCGGCGGCACCGACAGCCATGTCATGCTGGTTGACCTGCGCCCCAAGGGTGTGAAGGGCAACGCCACCGAAAAGGCCCTTGGCCGCGCCCATATCACCTGCAACAAGAACGGCATTCCCTTTGATCCTGAAAAGCCGATGGTCACATCAGGTATCCGCCTTGGCTCCCCCGCCGGGACGACCCGCGGGTTTGGCGAGCCAGAGTTCCGCCAGATCGCCGACTGGATTGTCGAGGTCACTGATGGCCTGGCCGCAAATGGTGAAGACGGCAACGGTGAGGTCGAGGCCAAGGTGCGCGCGGAGGTCGAGGCGCTCTGTGATCGCTTCCCGATCTACACTGACTTGTAAAGATCACGCTGGCCCGGGCCACGGCCCGGGTCAGACAAACCCCCGCTGAACCAGCACGACAAGCACCAGAATGGCGGTCACCAGCAGGGCAAAGGCGATGGACCCGGCAATGCTGAACAGCATTGCGCTGCGCTGCGCCGGCAGGTCCACCGCATCCAGAAAGTCGCGCACCGTGTAATAGGCATCACGCACCCGCCGCGCGTCCACCATGCGGGCCAGCTTGGGGTTCTCCATCAGGTCGATGCTTTGCACCAGATAGGTCGCCTCGCGCTGCACCTTATGGGGCAAATGACGGCGGGCCTTGCGCAGTTGCGCGGCAAAGGACTTGCCCTCGACCTTCAGCTTTTCCTCAAAGCCGGTGCGCAGATCAGCAACCATATCATGAATCGTCATCGCCATGGCACGGACCTAATTTGCCTGATGTTGATGCTCAATCCCTCTGGTCCTTCGGGGCGTGGAAGGCTAGCAACAGATGCATGTTGAACACGGTCAGATACGACGGGCCCGGTGATGTGCCTTTGGTGATTGCGCATGGCCTCTTCGGGTCGGCGCGCAACTGGGGCGTGATTGCCAAGCGGTTGGCGGCAGAGCGGCCTGTGATCGCCGTCGATATGCGCAACCATGCTGGCAGTTTCTGGGACAATTCCCATTCTTATCAAGACCTTGCTGGTGATCTGGCAGAGGTGATCGACGGGCGCGCGGATGTATTGGGGCATTCCATGGGGGGCAAAGCCGCCATGGTGCTGGCCCTGCAACACCCTGAAAAGGTTGGCAAATTGATCGTCGCCGACATCGCCTATGCGCACAGCCAGCAAGGGCCGATTGACGCGATGCGACGGGTCGACCTGAGCAGCATCGAAAGCCGCGCGGATGCCAAGGCGCAACTGGGCGATCTGGACCCCGGGGTCGATGATTTTCTGCTGCAAAGCCTTGATATGAAAGAGAAACGCTGGCGGTTGAATTTGGACGTGTTAGAGGCCGAGATGGGCAAGATCATCGGGTTTCCCGATATCGCGGGGCAGTTCGACGGGCCAACGCTGTTCCTGTCCGGGGCCAATTCAGACTACGTGACACAGGAGGCACGGCCCAAGATCAAAGCGCTTTTTCCGGCGGCCAAATTCGCCAAGATCCCCGGCGCGGGGCACTGGCTGCATGCGGAAAAACCGCGGGAGTTTGCGGCGGCGGTCAGCGCTTTTCTGGCGTAAAGACCCTGTACAGAAACTGTACGTACAGCGCGTCTTGCCGCGGCAGGGCCAGTCCGCTACGTTTTTCGTGCAAATCAACAAAGGTGACACCATGATCCGCATCGCCCTCATCCTCGCCGTCCTCGGCCTGTCTGCCTGCGAAACCGTCAAAGGCGCTGGCCGCGACATCACCAACGCCGGGCAAGCGGTCGACAACGCCCTGTAGCGTAAAGCCCACCACCAAGCCGAATAATTTGCCCGTGGGTTTCACCCACCCTACGCGACGCAACCTTTGTTTGTGATTCTGCGT
>JAHDGO010000301.1 GCA_020627605.1 Yoonia sp. | reverse complement strand
ACCCCGGCAAGGTGGAGATGGCGACGAAGTTCGGCATGACGGATTTCGTGAACCCCAAGGATGTCAGCGGCGACATGGTTGCGCATCTGGTGGAGCTGACCGGCGGCGGGGCCGATTATACCTTTGATGCCACCGGCAATGTCGATGTGATGCGCACCGCACTGGAGGCCGCGCACAAAGGCTGGGGTGAAAGCATCATCATCGGGGTTGCCCCCGCAGGCGCAGAGATTTCCACCCGGCCATTCCAGCTTGTCACTGGGCGGTCATGGCGCGGCACGGCCTTTGGCGGGGCATCGGGCCGCACGGACGTGCCGAAAATCGTGGATTGGTACATGCAGGGCAAGATCGAGATTGACCCGATGATCACCCATAAGCTGAGCCTCGACGACATCAACAAGGGCTTTGACCTGATGCATGAAGGCAAATCGATCCGGGCTGTGGTCGAGTTTTGAAGACGGCACCGCTAGACGCATTGGCCCGGTCACTGACCGGGCCTTTTGCGTTTTGCGGGATCGCCGTGGCGCATCGCGGCGGGCGGCATCTGGCGGTCAGCCATGTGCCAGAGGTTGACGCGGATGCGCGGTCACTTTTCCGGGTGGCATCGGTGTCGAAGGCTGTGGTTGGGCAGGCGGTGGCCGCGTTCGTCAAGACGACGGCCACGACATGGGACGCTGATGTCTCGGACCTGCTTGGCTGGTCATTGCGGCACCCTGGCTATCCTGACCGCATGGTCACGCTGGGCATGGTGGCCAGTCACAGTGCAGGTCTGACCGACGATGCGGGCTATCTGATCCCGCCAGACCAGACGGTGCGGGGCTGGTGTCAGTCACAGCCGGTCTTTGCGACCGCGCCCGGCACGCGGTTTGCCTATGCCAATCTGGGATACATTGTTCTGGCGCAAGTGGCAGAGCGGTTGGCGGGCAAACCGTTCCCCGAGGCTGTCGCCCCCCTGGTCCCGCAGCCGGGTGGGTTCAACTGGGTTGGCGTCCCCGATGACACGCCGGTGCTGCCGACCTATCGCAAGGATGGCGACCGCTTTGTCCCGCAAATCGACGCGGTCCGTGAAGGACGTCCTGCCGCTGCGCATGTCGGCCGCTATTCCCCGCAGGGTGGGCTGCGGCTGTCACTTGATGGGATGCTGACCCTTGCCGAAGGCATCGCCGCAATGGACCAGACCCGGCTTTGGACCCCGCAGATGGGGCCGGGGGATTATCTGGATGGTGTCTTTGAAAGCTACGGTGCGGGTCTGCAAATCTTTGACGCGCCCAGGTTCTATCCGCGACCGCTGATCGGGCACTTTGGCAATGCCTACGGTTTCAATGGCGGGGTGTGGTGGGATGCAGCGCGGGAACTTGCTTTCGCCTATACGCTCAATGGCCTAGCAATGGGGGACGAGGACGACGCGTTCTCTGCGGCGGAGCGTCAGATCTTTGATGTGGTCGCGCAACTGAAGGACTGAACCATGCCCAAAGACCAGATGCTGCTGGCTGTGCTGATCGACGCAGACAATATCCCCGCGAAATATGCCGCGGATATCCTGCGCGAGATTACGACCTATGGCGAACCGGCGCTGCGGCGGGTCTATGGTGACTGGTCCAGCCCTGCGCTGGGCAACTGGAAAAAGGTTGTGGTCGAACTGGGCATGGTCGCCAATCAGGAAACCGCCAATACCAAGGGCAAGAACGCCAGCGATATCGGTCTGGTGATCGACGCGATGGATATTCTGCACAAAGGCCGGTTTGACGGGTTTGTGCTGGTGTCGTCCGACAGCGATTTCACAGCACTCGCCAACCGCCTGCGCGAAGACGGGGTGGAGGTGATCGGGATTGGCGAGGCCAAGGCCCCCGTCAGCCTGCGTAATGTCTGCAACCGCTTTATCCTGATCGAGAATATCGTGAACGAGGATCGCGACAGCAAACCGCAAAAGGCCGACAAGACCGCCAAGGCGACCAGCGACCGGCAGCCGCCATCCAAGGCGGTGCCACTGGTGATCAAGGCGATGGACAGTATCGACCCCGAAGGCGAATGGTATTCGCTGGGTCAACTGGGCCAGTATATCACCCGCGCCAACCCAGACTTTGACCCGCGCACCTATGGCAGCGCAAAGCTGAGCGATCTGTTGGAAAAAACGGGCCGCTTCGAGACGCAGAAAAAGCAGGGGCGCAATCTGGAAGTGCGCAGGCTGGACTAGACGCCGTAGCGCGCCATGAACATCTCAACCGCGCCATTGATGACGCGCAGTTTTTCGTCTCGACTGAAATTGCTGTTGATATTGCAGATCATGCGCGGGAACAGGTCCGCTTTGCACAAGGCATGAAACTGCTCTGCCGCAAAGTCCAGATCGTCAATTTGCAATTCGCCTCTTTCAACGGCCTTGGCAAAGAATTCTGACAAGCGATTGCGGATCAGCAGCGGACCGCTTTCGTAGAATTGGCAACCCAGTTCGGGAAAGCGGTCGCTTTCAGCCACGCAGATGCGGAAGATCTGCTTGCCGAAATTGGATGTAATGAAATCCACCATTTCTATGGCGATCTGGCAGAGGACTTTGTCGACTGGCGCATTCATATCGATCGTTTCGATCGCATGATCGGCCTGACGGGCGCATTCGATCCGCGCTACTTCCATGAACAGAAAGCGTTTGTCGGGAAAATAGCTGTACAGTGTCGCCTTTGAGACGCCTGCCGCCTTCGAGATGTCATCGACAGATGCGCCTTCAAACCCATCTGACATGAAGACCTGACGGGCGCCTTGCAGCACCTGATCAAACTTCCGTCCCTTTTTGGGTTCAATCGTGCCGTCCGGCATTCTGCGCCTCCCTGATGTGTCGCCCTTTATAAACTAGGCAGTTCACTTTCAGCAAGCGGATTGCAGCGACGGGGCCTGATGGCGCGCCGGGGAAGGGCAGGCCAAGGGGGATGAAGCCCCGTCGCTACGGGCCGCAGGAAGGCGCGGCCCCAGTTGGCGCTACTGTGTCGAGGACGGACAGGTCGCGCCGGAAACAGTTGTCAGATCTGTGCAGCCTTGCGTCACATCAGGTGTGGCGACAGGTGGATAGGACAGGGTGGGGAAGTCGACCTGAAACGACAGCGCGCTGGCGGGGGCTGCAAGGGCAACAAGCCCGGCGGCAGTCAGGGCAATCAGTGTACGGGACATATGCGGTCTCCATCGTTTGTTTCATCTGCGAGTCATTAACTAAACTGTTCAGTTTAGATTGCAAGAGAAAAGTGAACCGAACAGTTCACTTTTCGCACTTGCCAAATCTGCCGCAGTTTCTAGTTTAGAACTATTCTAAAAGTGGAGCCCCCGCATGATCCCCGGATT
>JAHDGO010000300.1 GCA_020627605.1 Yoonia sp. | reverse complement strand
GTGCCTTCAAGGATCTGATGCACCCGCAGATCACGCACGATTTTTTCAATGCCATAGTCAGCCAGATAGCCGTAGCCGCCGTGCAGTTGCAGGCATTGGTCAGCGACCATACTGCCGACTTCTGTGCATTGCTTTTTGGCCATGGCGCAGAATCTTGTGGCGTCAGGCGCGCCATTGTCAAGCTTCCACGCTGCCTGCCGCAGGAAGGTTCGGGCTGATTGCAGGGCAATTTCCATATCCGCCAATCGGAATTGCAGGCCTTGAAACTGATCAATGGATTGGCCGAAAGCCTGCCGTTCGCTCATATAGGCAAGGGTCTGGTCCAATGCCGATTGCGCGGCACCAATGGAACAGGCGGCAATGTTCAGGCGCCCGCCGTCCAGACCCGCCATGGCATATTTGAAACCGGCCCCTTCGTCGCCCAGCAGGTTTTCTGCGGGGGCCTTGGCATCGTCCATCTGCACCTGCCGCGTGGGTTGCGACCGCCAGCCCATCTTGTCCTCAAGCCCGCCGAATGACAGGCCCTCTGCGCCGCTTTCCAGCACAATCGCGCTGACCCCTTTTGGGCCGCCGTCACCGGTGCGCGACATTACGATATAGGCGTCGGCATAGCCCCCGCCAGAGATGAACGCCTTGGTCCCTGTCAGCGCATAACCCGCGTTGGACCGCACCGCTTTCGTCTTGAGCGCTGCCGCGTCCGACCCCGAGCCGGGTTCGGTCAGGCAATAGGCCAGCACAGTGTCCATGGTCAGGGCTGCGGGCAGCAGGCGCTGTTTCAGATCATCTGTCCCGTAGCTTTCGATCATCTTGATGCACATGTTGTGGATCGACAGAAACGCCGCAACGGACGCGCAGGACTGCGACAGCGCCTCAAACACCAGCGTGGCGTCAAGGCGCGACAGGCCAGAGCCGCCGTTGTCTTCGGTCACATAAAGGCCGCCAAAACCCAGTGCCGCCAGTTCAGGCCACAGCGCCTTGGGGATTTCACCGTCACGTTCCCAATCGCGCGCATGGGGCGCGATATGGTCCTGCCCGAATGACAGCGCCATGTCGTAGATCGCCACCTGCTCGTCCGACAATGCAAAATCCATCCGAGGCCTCCCAAGAAGAATTGAACGCTTGTTCATATTCTGCTGTGACGGGTCATTATGCAAGCCAATTTGCAGTCTGTGCGTTGCGTCACAGTCGGCACGGTTGTGCCCATGCGAAGTTTTACATGCGCTGGTGAGGCAGAGCGAGGGACGAGGGTCGAATGGTGAATTCGCTGGCAGAGGTGTCTGACCTGCAGTGGGCCGAGATGGCGCAATTGACAGGGCTGTCCGGGCCAGCGCTGAAACGAGAGATTTCGCTGTATTTGCGGGATGATAGCCTGACATCGCAACCCCTGATGCCGCCAGAGCTGGGCGCGTTTGCCTCTGATGGGGCCTGCCAGACGACACCCTTTGCGGCCCCACTGTGGGGTGACATCGCCGTCATTGGACGTTTGACGATCTGCGGGCCGACCGATCAGTGGTCTGGCAGTATCCGCGGCACGATCAGCCTGGCAAACCAGCCAATGGTCGCAATCAATCACAGCTTTGGTTATCAGAATTCTCACGCGATTGGCCGCATTTCCCTGCCGATCTTGCGCGCAAGCTACGTCATGGGCATCTCAACGGATCGCTGGTGTTTTTCTGTCAAAGGCACTTTTGCCAATCTGACCGCCAAAAGCTGGAAAGAGGCGGCGATCAACCGCACCATTTTCTGTTTCGGCGAATTGTAAGGGCGACATCGCTGCCGCCCCAAATGGGATTATTCCATGACGGGGATTGAAAACTCCCCACCTTCCTTGATGCCTGATGGCCAGCGGGAGGTGATCGTTTTCGTGCGCGTGTAGAACTTGAACGCATCCGGTCCATGCTGGTTGAGGTCGCCAAAGACCGATTTTTTCCAGCCGCCGAAGGTGTGATAGGCCAGCGGCACGGGGATGGGCACGTTGATCCCGACCATGCCCACGTTGACCCTTGCGGCAAAGTCGCGCGCTGTGTCGCCATCGCGGGTAAAGATCGCGGTGCCGTTGCCGTATTCATGGTCCATGGCCAGACCCAACGCCTCTTCATAGGTCTTGGCGCGGACGGTGGACAGGACGGGGCCGAAGATCTCTGTCTTGTAGATGTCCATGTCCTTGGTGACGTTGTCGAACAGATGCGCACCGACAAAGAACCCGTCTTCATAGCCTTGCAGGTTGAAGTTGCGGCCATCGACGACAAGCTTCGCACCCTGATCGATCCCGGTTTGCACCAGCCGTTCGATGTTGGCCTTGGCTGCGGCGGTCACAACGGGGCCATAGTCCACGTCATTGCCAGAGGTATAGGGGCCGACCTTCAGCGCCTCGACCTTGGGCACCAGTTTTTCGAGCAGACGATCAGCGGTGTCATCACCGACAGGCACCGCGACAGAGATTGCCATGCAGCGTTCGCCAGCAGCACCATAGCCTGCACCCACCAGCGCATCTGCGGCCTGCTCCATGTCGGCGTCAGGCATGATGATCATGTGGTTCTTGGCCCCGCCGAAACACTGCACGCGTTTGCCCTGTGCGCAGCCGGTGCCATAGATGTATTCAGCGATCGGGGTAGAGCCGACAAAGCCGACCGACTGGATCGTGTCATCGTAAAGGATGGCATCCACGGCCTCTTTATCGCCGTTGACGACCTGCAGGATGCCCTTGGGCGCACCGGCTTCTGCCATCAGCTCGGCCAGCATCAACGGGACAGACGGGTCACGCTCTGACGGTTTGAGGATGAAGGCATTGCCGCAGACGATTGCCGGTGCGAACATCCACATCGGGATCATGGCAGGGAAGTTGAAAGGGGTGATGCCCGCAGTGACGCCCAGCGGCTGACGCATGGAATACATGTCGATGCCGGGGCCAGCGCTGTCGGTGAATTCGCCTTTCAGCAGATGTGGCGCGCCGATGCAATATTCGACAACCTCCAGCCCGCGGATCACGTCGCCTTTGGCGTCTGGCAGCGTCTTGCCGTGTTCGCGGCTGAGTGCCTCCGCCAGTTTGTCCATGTCGCGGTGCAGCAGTTGCACGAAGGCCATCATGACGCGCGCGCGGCGTTGCGGGTTCACGGCGGCCCATGCGGGCTGGGCCTTGGCGGCTGCGGCCACGGCGCGGGCCATTTCATCACCATTGGCCAGCGGCACCTTTGCCTGCACCTCGCCGGTGGCGGGGTTATAGACATCAGCGAAACGGCCTGATGTGCCTTTGACGTGTTCGCCGTCGATGTAGTGGGTCAATTCCTGCATGGGGTCCTCCTTGCTTTGCAGCATGTATAGGCTTGCAAAATTCTG
>JAHDGO010000299.1 GCA_020627605.1 Yoonia sp. | reverse complement strand
AGGCCTGCGTGCTGGTCCGGCGCGAGACAACGCCGGAGGACATTCGCGGCATGCATGCGGCCAGCGCCGTCCTGACCATGCGCGGTGGCGTTACCAGCCATGCGGCGGTGATTGGCCGTGGCCTTGGCCTGCCTTGCGTTGTGGGTGCATCGGACCTGACCATTGACCGCAAACACGGCAAGATCATCTGCCCCGAGGGGCGCGAATTCAAAACCGGTGATCTGATCACCGTGGACGGGACCACCGGGCAAGTGCTGGCAGGGGAACCCCCGATGCTGGAGGCTGCACTCGATGGTGCCTTTGGGACGTTGCTGGAATGGGCCGATGATTTCCGTGATATCGGTGTGCGCGCCAATGCCGACACCCCGGCGGATGCGCAAACGGCCCGCAACTTCGCCGCCGAAGGGATCGGGCTGTGTCGTACCGAGCACATGTTCTTTGAAGGTGACCGCCTTGGCGTCATGCGCGAGATGATTTTTGCCGAAGAAAGCGAAGATCGCAAAGCTGTGCTCGACCGCCTGTTGCCGATGCAACGCGCCGATTTTCAGGCGCTGTTCGAGATCATGGAAGGCCGCACCGTCTGCGTGCGTCTGTTTGACCCGCCACTGCATGAGTTTCTGCCATCCGACAAGGCCGGCCTGCGCGATCTGGCCGAACAGGTGGCCCTGCCACTGTCAGAAGTGACAGAACGGGTGGAGGCCGTGGCCGAATACAACCCCATGCTGGGTATGCGTGGCGTGCGGCTAGGCATTGCGATTCCCGAAATTTACGACATGCAGGCCCGTGCGATCTTTGAGGCGATGGCAGCGGTCGCCGAAAAAGGCATCACCATCAAGGTCGAGATCATGATCCCGCTGGTCAGCGCCATGCGCGAGGTCGAACTGCTGAAGGCCCGCATCGATGGCGTGGCGAGCGCTGTCTGGGCGAAAAGCAAAACCCATCCCGATTATCGCCTTGGCGTGATGGTCGAAACGCCACGCGCGGCACTGCGCGCCCAGGATATTGCCGAACATGCATCCTTTCTCTCGTTCGGCACCAACGACCTGACCCAGATGACCTATGGCCTGTCGCGCGACGACGCTGGTCGTTTCATGCGGTCCTACGTGCAGCAGGGTGTATATGCCGAAGACCCGTTTCACACCCTCGATATCGAAGGGGTGGGAGAGTTGATTTCGCTGGGCGCAGAACGCGGACGGTTGGGGCGCAAAGACGTCGTGTTGTCGATCTGTGGCGAACACGGCGGCAGCCGTGTGGCCATCGCATTCTGCCGGGAGCATCGGTTCGACTATGTCTCGTGCTCGCCCTTCCGGGTGCCTGTTGCGCGACTCACCGCCGCCCAACTCGCCCTTGCAGATCGGGTATGACCGCGGTGCAACCACTACATATAGTGGCACTTTTCCCAAAACTGTTGCAAAACTGACGAAATATGCCCTTGGGAACCCTTGGAGTGTTGCTGCGTTAGTGACAGTAGGGGCAGGGGGGTAGACGCGTTCAAATCCATCCTCTAAAGACCACGACGCTAGCGCGGGGCGATACCGTGCGTTTCCTGGGTGGGAAAAATGAAAGTAATTAAGACGATTTCCGCCGCGTTTTTTGCGGCTATCCTTGGCGCTACCGGATCAACAGCTGCCGCTGATGAGGTTCTTGCCAGCCGTCTGGGTGCAATTCTCGGACAAGAACGTGAAGCACTGTCCATCGTGCCCGATGCGCGTCTGGACCTGCTGACCAGCCTGCCGCCAGCTGATGCGCGCGGCGTCGAAACCCAAACACGCCTGATCTATGATCGCAGCTTTTTGGCAGCGCAGCCTGTCGCCGATGGTGGCGAACAGTGGACCTGTCTTGCAGAGGCGCTTTATTTTGAGGCGCGCGGCGAAACCGTGCGCGGAATGTTCGCTGTGGGCGAGGTGATCCTGAACCGTGTTGACAGCGATGCCTATCCAGACAGCTTGTGTGGTGTGATCAATCAGGGCACAGGCCGTCGCTATCAGTGCCAGTTTACCTACACCTGCGACGGTGCGCCTGAAACCATTGCAGAGCCGCGTTCATGGGAACGTGTTGGTAAGGTCGCCCGCATCCTCATGGACGGCGCCCCGCGCGCGCTGACCGGTGGTGCCACGCATTACCACACCAAAGCCGTCAGCCCATCATGGGCGCGCCGCTTTCCGCGTACAGCGACAATTGGTTCGCATTACTTTTACCGCCAGCCGGTGCGCACAGCCTCAAAATAAGGTCGCATCTGCCGGGGGCGGCGTCGCCCCCGATGCTTGCCGTCTTTGACCTGCCCGCGTATGCCGGACAGGACACAGCATCAATCGGCCTTGCCCATGAACGACGATATCCGCCTTGCCTTCGCCCATCCCAGCGAACGCGCTGCGGCCAGCAGCACCGCCCCGCATGACCGGATTTCCCTGCGCGACTATGTGGTCGAGGTGGAAATCGGGGCCTTCCAGCAGGAACGCGGCACACTGCAACGCGTGCGGTTCAACGTCGTGGTCGAGGTATTGCCGCTGAGCGGGCCCATTGACGACGATGTCGACCGCATCCTGTCCTATGACAAAGTGACCGAAGCCATCGGGGCAGAGCTTGAGGCCGAGCGCATCAACCTGCTTGAAACCCTCGCGGCCCGCGTCGCCGAACGTATCTTGCTGGAACCACAGGCAGAGCGGGTCTTTGTCAGGATCGAAAAACTGGACCGTGGCCCTTTCTCACTCGGCGTGGAAATCGTGCGATCCCGCGATGGCGTTGATCTGGCTGGTCAGGAACATGTCGAGGCACCGCACCCACGTGTGCTGTTTTTGTCCAACGCGGCCATCGCCAGCCCGCATCTTGCCGGGTGGATTGATCAACTTGCGGAAATGGATGCACCGTTGATCATTTGCGTGGGCGCGGCAGAGGTGGCAGCACCGCAGGCAGGCAATGCGCTGGCACAGCGGCGGATTGATCTTCTGGCGATAGAGCAGAACGCCTGGACACTCGCCGCCCGCGACAGGCGCTGCATGGTTGTCGGCACGCGGACCGAACTCGACTGGGCCATGAAAAACAACCAGATCTGCATCTGGGCCCCGTCTAAGATCGTGCTGGATGCTGTGGACGGTCCGTCGGCCAGCCCGCGCGATGCGCTGGCGCTGGTGGCGTGGTTCGCAGCCGAGCTGCAAGCGAAAGAATTGATTGTCATTGGTGACACGGCGTCTGACAGTACCGTGCCAGCGCGCAGCCTTTCAGCTGCTGAGGCCACACTGACATGACCCATTATTTCCGCCCGGTCGCCCGCTTTGGCGAAGTCCCGACGCGGCACAGTTTTCCGTTGGCTGGCGGTATTTGCTGGTTTGATACGGTTGCCGTT
>JAHDGO010000298.1 GCA_020627605.1 Yoonia sp. | reverse complement strand
ACGCCTTGGTTTCGGCTGCAGTGGCCCAGTCTGGAGACAGGGCAGCCATGCAGAAGTCCCTTTCCAAGATTGATCGGCCCCACATTCTGCTTGGCTGTATCAATGATGTGGGATCTCTGATGGAGAACGGAATTGACATCAACAACTTCATCGAACGGGTGGTAAGCCGAAAAGCTTTGTCAAGAACGGCCTTGGTCAAACTATCGGGGCTTCTCCCAAAGGTGCGAACACCGATCAGCTGACCGAAATAAGGCCATCAGCCTCTCGCTATACCGATTTATTCTTTCTCGATTTCGCGACGGCATCGCCGTTGATGATGTCGACACCAGAGCTTACGATCCAAGTTCGTCGGCGCCGAAACCGCAGCAACATCCTTACCCGAATTAAGCGCTAGACAGAGAGTCTGTTGGCACTGAAACTGCAGCAAACCCAACAAATGGAACAACTATGCTGAACTATGGGAAGGATTATGGTGAATGCACCAAAAGGTGCTTTGGTGGAGCCTAGGGGAGTCGAACCCCTGACCTCTTGCATGCCATGCAAGCGCTCTCCCAACTGAGCTAAGGCCCCATCCTGACAGCGTTTCGCTGTGCACTGCTCTTTAGGCAGCGATCCGGGCGAGATCAAGTGGAAATCGCGCCCGGCCCATTGGTTTTACTCGTCGTCGTCCTTGGCCACATCGGCCAGCTCATCCAGCGAGACTGTGTCGTCGTCATCGTCGTCTTCGAGCACATCATCGCCCAGATCGACGTCATCGTCATCGTCGTCGTCGTCCAGCACCAGATCATCTTCTTCGGCTGTCTCTTTCAACTTTGCGCTTTGCGCATCTTCGGCGTCGGCGACCATGGTCCGGGTCTTGCCGGTGTCGACAGCGACTTCTTTGCCCGTGTAGGGGCTGATAATCGGGTTGGCGTTCAGGTCGTAGAAGCGTTTGCCGGTTTCAGGGCAAAGACGCTTTGTGCCCCACTCTTCCTTAGGCATAGGCTATCCCTTCAAAATCTGCGGTCGTCCCTTGCGGGTGATCGGTGCCAACTGCCATAAGCAGGGGGCTGTGTCAAAGCCTTTGGCACCGGTTGATATGAGAAGCTGGATATGGGCCGTCACACGCTTGAAGGCAACCCCCCGATTGATGTCACGCTGCGCCATTCCGCGCGTGCCAGACGCCTGTCTTTGCGGGTGTCCCGGCTGGATGGCAAGGTCACGCTGACGCTGCCGAAACACACGCCGGACCGCGAAGGGCTGGCCTTTGTGCGCAGCAAGGAAGACTGGTTGCGCCGCCATCTGGCGGACCTGCGTCCGGTGCAGCAGGTGCGTCTTGGCGGCAGTGTGCCATTTGATGGTCAGGACCTGCCAATCGTCGCAGGGCAGGGCAGGGGCGCGCGGTTGCATGACAGGCAGATCGTCGTTTCAGCAGCGGCCCCTGTTGCGCCACAGGTCAAGGCCCTGATGCGCCATATGGCACGTGACAGGCTGGCAGAGGCCTCTGACCGCTATGCGGCGGTATTGGGTCGTCGCTATACCAAGCTGAGCATCCGCGACACACGCTCTCGCTGGGGCTCTTGTTCGGCCCATGGCGGGTTGATGTATTCATGGCGGTTGATCATGGCCCCCCCCGATGTGCTGGACTATGTGGCGGCGCATGAGGTCGCGCATCTGGTCGAAATGAACCACAGCCCGGCGTTCTGGGCGACTGTGGCCCGCATTTGTCCCGACTATGAGCTGCACCGCCGCTGGCTGCGCCAGAACGGTGACGCGCTGCATCGGGTCAGCTTTGATCATTGACGGCTGCGCTTATCGTGATCACAAATGCCGCCATGATGATCCAGCCCCGTCCGCAGGACAGCACAACCGCCGCCCATGAACGTGTCTATCGTGCCTTGCGCACACGGATCATGCATGGCGAAATCGCCCCGGGTGAAGCGCTGACCCTGCGCGGGATCGGCAAAAGCTATGGCGTGTCGATGACCCCAGCCCGCGAGGCGGTGCGCCGTCTGGTGGCCGAGGGCGCGCTGACCCTGTCAAGTTCTGGCAGGGTCTCGACCCCGGCATTGTCCAATGAACGGATTGAGGAGCTGGCGACGCTACGTGCCTTGCTGGAGTCAGAGCTTGCATCGCGGGCCTTGCCCCGCGCGCATTTCGCCCTGATCGAGCGGCTGGAAGCGATCAATCAAGGCGTCAGTCAGGTGATCGCGCGTCATGATGCCTCTGGCTATATTCGCATGAACCTTGAATTTCACCGCACGCTTTATCTGCGCGCGCAGGCCCCCGCGATCCTTGCGATGACGGAGACGGTCTGGCTGCAACTCGGGCCGACGATGCGCGCACTCTATGGCCGGTTGAACCGGACCGAGCCGCCGCATAACCATAAACTGATACTGGCGGCGCTGAAAGCGGGTGACGAACCAGGCCTGCGTCTTGCGATCCGGTCCGATGCAACGCAAGGGTTGCGCATGCTCAAAGCTTAGGCGGGTAGGCGTCCAGATCGGCAATTGCCGTGTTCATGACACGGCGGAAATCTTCTCCCGGCATGCCGATCCCATGGGCAAGGTTGGACAGGAATTCATGCTCTGCCGGCAGGATACGGCCGCTGGCCAGCGCGATATAGAACGCGCCTCGCATGATCGTATCCTTTTCCCGGTCTCGCATGCCGCGGCCCAGTTCGATAAAATCCTGTGTCGACAGGTTCATGTCCAGATGATCCGTGATGCGGATGATATCGGCCGCCAGTACATTGCGTTTGGTCAGACGACGGGCCGTATGTCCGATTAATGAAATTTCATTGGCGGCCACCATGCCATCGCATTTGCCGACATAGCAGAGGACCAGCAACAACCGCTCACTCGCCTTTTTGCGCATGCGGCCATTTGGATCGAGGCCCATCAGTGACTTCACCCGGCGGATGATCACCGCGATGAGGGCCAGCGCCAGACCAACCCAGATCCCATAGTTTTTCACTGTCCGCTCAAGGCTGTTCTTGGCAACCGCTGGCAGGTCTGGATCGACAAGGTTCAGGGATTGTGCCGTCTGCATCTGCTCGACGCTGAATAACCGGCTGATATTGGTATTGCAGCCGTCGTTGGACAGCGCATAGCCGGTGATGTCGCTGGCCAGCGTAAATCCAAGGATGCGGAAGTCGCGCGTGATGTAGCACAGCGACAGCTTGCTGTCGTCGGGCCCCGGAATCTCCGTATCTGCCACGAACTCCAAATCGGGCAAAACCCCCGATTGACCAGTCTGGGCGAATGCCGGGCCGGTCAGGCCAAGGCATATCAGCAAAAGATACAGAAAACGCGGCATCGAATTCTCGGGCTTTACACTCAATATCGCGGCACCCAACGCAAGAAATGTGGCGTGCTTATG
>JAHDGO010000297.1:1081-3365 GCA_020627605.1 Yoonia sp. | reverse complement strand
CAATCGGTTGCGGCCCGGCGTCCTGCGTCATCACAAGATCACCCGCGACCAGTTTGTCGATTTTTACCGCGCCACGCGGGGTCTCGATCAGGGTGCCTGCCGCGAAACAGACCGCCAGCGGCGGCGGGCTTGTGGTGAAATTGTCGATCCTGATCGCACCGTTGCCAAAGGCATTCATCTCTGCCTCTGTCGGGTCGGTTTCCGGAAGGAACATCAGGCGTGTCGTCTGCCCTGCGCTGGGGTAGCCCACAATGGTGATCAGGTAGACAGGCTCGCCTTCCAACTGATCCGGGACCTGTCCTGCACCCCGGTTAGCTGCCGTGGGCAGAGTTCCGGCAAATTGGATGGTGAAGTTGTAGTCAGTTCCACCGATTGACACCAAAGTATCCGGGTCGGCTGCACCACCGTTGCTTTCCAAAAACAAATCGCCGTCGGCGCCTGCCGCGGGATCGGTGATAAATGTCATCTCAACTGCAGGCGCGCCGGTCAGATTGAGGCTACCACCACCGGACGAGTTACTGTCGATCCGGGCGTAAAACGTCGTATCAAGGGGCATCTTACTCACCTCAAAACAATATATGTCAGCAGTTTGGTGCCCCCGCACTGTCGCTGACCTGTCCGATTGTCCCTAGCAGCTAAACAATGAACCTAGGATTAATATTCTGATATTTTGCGTAAAATCTTCAGCCTGTTGCGAGCTATGCACTGAAAGCATACCGGAATTGCAGCGGCTTTCTTGGATTTTTTCTTGAATGGTCAAATATCGCGCACTATCTGCTGTTTCGAAGGCGATGATGCTATTTACGCTCATCGTATTCACCTCCCTGTTGGACTTCGCCGGGCCTTGTGCCCGGCATTTTTTTTGCGGGTCAGGTGGCCGACGCATCCCGTGCTATTTCAACTGGTCCAAAGGCCTGCGGCAAAACCCGCGAATTGCGCCTTTATCCCCTTGGTTCACACAGGTATGACAGCCGCAATCTTTCTGGGGACTGCCATGACCGAACCAACCATCACCGAAGACCTGATTTCTGCCCATGGGCTGTCGCCCGATGAATATGCGCGCATTCTGGAAATCATCGGCCGCACGCCCAGCTTTACCGAGTTGGGTATCTTTTCGGCGATGTGGAACGAACATTGTTCTTACAAATCCTCAAAAAAATGGCTGCGCACCCTGCCGACAACCGGCCCGCAGGTCATTTGCGGCCCCGGCGAAAACGCCGGTGTGGTGGATATTGGTGACGGGCAGGCCGTCGTCTTTAAAATGGAAAGCCACAACCACCCCAGTTACATCGAACCGTATCAAGGTGCCGCCACGGGTGTGGGTGGCATCCTGCGTGACGTCTTCACCATGGGGGCGCGTCCGATTGCGGCGATGAACTCTCTGTCATTTGGCAGCCCCGATCACCCCAAAACCCGGCAGCTTGTCAGTGGCGTCGTGGCTGGCGTGGGCGGCTACGGCAATTGTTTCGGCGTGCCGACTGTCGGCGGAGAGGTCCGGTTTGACCCTGCCTACAATGGCAACTGTCTGGTCAATGCCTTTGCGGCCGGCCTCGCCGATGCTGACAAGATCTTCTACTCTGCCGCATCCGGCATCGGCATGCCGGTGGTTTATCTGGGTGCCAAGACCGGCCGTGACGGCGTTGGCGGGGCCACCATGGCCAGCGCTGAATTTGACGACACGATCGAGGAAAAACGCCCGACCGTGCAGGTTGGCGACCCCTTCACGGAAAAGCGCCTGATGGAGGCGACGCTGGAACTGATGGCGACCGGTGCGGTGATTTCCATTCAGGACATGGGGGCCGCTGGTCTGACATGCTCTGCCGTGGAAATGGGCGACAAGGGTGGTTTGGGGATCAAACTGAACCTCAACGCCGTGCCCCAGCGTGAAGACAACATGTCCGCCTATGAAATGATGCTGTCAGAGTCGCAGGAACGTATGCTGATGGTTCTCAAACCCGCGCTGGAGGCTGAGGCGCGGGCAGTGTTTGAAAAATGGGACCTTGATTTCGCCATCGTGGGAGAGACGATCGCAGAGGATCGTTTCATCGTTGAACACAATGGGCAGGTCATGGCTGATCTGCCATTGGCGACGCTGTCAGGCTCCGCACCGGAATATGACCGCCCGTGGGAACCGACCCCGCCCCCTGCCCCCCTGGACGACGTGGTTGGCGTTAATGCCATCGACGGGCTGAAGGCCCTGATCAGCAGCCCCAACTACGCCGCCAAACAATGGGTATACGAACAATATGACAGTCAGGTCATGGGTGATACCGCCCGCATCCCC
>JAHDGO010000297.1:0-1071 GCA_020627605.1 Yoonia sp. | reverse complement strand
CGGCGCTGGCGCAGGGATCGTGCGGGTGCACGGCACCGGCAAGGCGCTCGCCTTTACCAGTGATGTGACCCCCCGCTATGTGCAGGCCAACCCGGTCGAAGGTGGCAAGCAGGCCGTGGCAGAGGCCTATCGCAACCTGACGGCCGTCGGGGCGAAGCCGCTGGCGACGACCGACAACATGAACTTCGGCAACCCTGAAAAGCCGCGGATCATGGGACAGTTTGTCGGGGCTATCGAAGGGATCGGTGCAGCGGTCGCGGCGCTTGATGTGCCCATCGTGTCCGGCAATGTCTCACTTTATAACGAAACCGATGGTGCTGGCATTCTGCCAACTCCGACCATTGGTGCAGTGGGCCTGATTGCCGATGCCGCACAGATGATCAGCGGCCAGTTGTGTGACGGTGACCAGTTGCTGTTGCTGGGTGAAACCGCAGGGCATCTGGGGCAATCGGCGCTACTGGCAGAGGTCTACGGTCGCGCCGAAGGTGACGCGCCCGCCGTTGATCTTGCCGCAGAGAAGGCGCATGGCGACTTCATTCGTGCCAATCACAGCCTGATCGGCGCCTGCACTGATCTGGCCGATGGCGGGCTGGCGCTGGCTGCGTTTGAACTGGCTGAGGCCGCTGGCGTTGGTGTCACGCTTGATGCAGATGACACGCCTACCCTGTTTGGGGAAGATCAGGCGCGCTATCTGATCGCCTGCAGCTTCGATCAGGCAGAGGCGCTGATGGTGGCGGCCATGCAGGCAGGGGTACCACTGGCATCAGTCGGACGGGCGGGCGGTGATCAGGTCACCTTTGGCAGCCAAAGCGGTGATTTGGCCGAACTCAGCCGCATCTACCGCACCGCATTTCAGGATGCTGTCGCCTGATTGCCAAGTTGTCTCACAACCCAGGCCGATGGCATCCCCACTTGCCCACCGGTCACGGCGTGCCTAACTTAAACATGAACCGTGCAAAGGAAGCCCCAAATGCCCATCACCGCCTTTGATATCGAAACACTGCTGCGGGAGCATTTTCCAAACGCCACGATCCAGATCGAGGGCGAGGACGGCGTGCATTTCAATGGCTT
>JAHDGO010000296.1 GCA_020627605.1 Yoonia sp. | reverse complement strand
TTATACTGCGCGTCGTGGCGATCATGGTCCTGGCCTCTTTCACCATGTTCCTGATGGGGCTTTTCACCGCGCGCATCTTTATCCAGATCCTGCGCCTGCCGCAGACCGTGTTCCTGCCCGTCGTCATGGTGCTGACGACGATCGGGTCGTTCAGCGTCGGCGGCGGCATCAACGACCTTTACCTGATGCTGGGCGTGGGGGCCGTGGCCTACCTTATGAACCTGATGAAATTTCCCATCGCACCGCTGGTCATCGGGGTGATCCTGGGCGGGCTTTTTGATGAAACCTTCCGCCGGTCGCTGCTGCTGTCGGACGGTGATCTCTCGGTCTTCATCAGCCGCCCGGGCGCGGCCATCCTGCTGAGCCTCAATATCATGCTGATTGCCAGCCAGTTCCCCATCGTTCAACGTGGTTTTGCAAGATTGAGGGGGCGCTGATGTATGCGGTCTGTGTAACGTTCGAGTTGAAACCGGGGCTGGCCGCGCGCTTCATGCCCTTGATGCAGGCCAATGCGCAGCTATCACTGCAGACAGAGTATGGGTGCCGCCAGTTCGATGTGCTGACCGACAGCGCGACGCCGGATGCGGTGTTCCTCTACGAGCTTTACAGCGACCGCGCTGCCTTTGATCTGCATCTGGGCAGCGCCCATTTCAAGGCGTTCGATAGCGCAGTCGCAGACATGATTGCCACCAAAACCGTGCGCACATGGGACGCGGTGATGCAATGAACGTCTGGGAAGTGCACGCCGTCAAATACGCCGACCGCAATGCGCGCACGCGGGCCGACAGTTTCATCTTTGATGACAACCACGATGCGCCTCATGCGATGGACTACTTCATGTGGGTGCTGCGGCGCGGTGCAGAGGTGATACTGGTCGATACCGGCTATGACGATGCAGAGGCCACTGCACGCGACCGGCCCATCCGGCTGGACCCCGGTGCGGCGCTGGCACCCTTGGGTCTGACGCCCAAGGATATCACAACCGTCATCGTCACCCATCTGCACTATGACCATGCGGGCGGGCTGCATCTGTTCCCCAATGCCACCCTGCATATGCAAGCCGCAGAGATGGCCTTCGCCACCGGCCCCTGCATGTGCCACGACACTTTGCGCATGCCATTTACGGCAGATCATGTCTGCGAGGCGATCAAACGGCTTTATGCTGGCAAGGTGATCTTCCACGACGGCGAAGCGCAGGTCGCTGACGGTGTGACAGTGCATTGTATCGGTGGCCATTCACGCGGGCTGCAATGCGTCCGGGTCCTGACAAACGCAGGCTGGCTGGTGCTGGCATCGGACGCCGCGCATTTCTACGAGAATTTTCAGGCGCGCAAACCCTTCCCCATTGTGGTTGATTTGCAGAACATGCTGGAGGGGTTTGACACGCTTTACCGGCTCGCCTCTGCCCCTGATCTGATCATCCCCGGTCACGACCCGCTGGTGCGCCAGCTGTTCCCGACCGGCGTGGCCGACCATATCACGCGGCTTGATCAGGGACCAAAGACATGAAGATCGGGGTCATTGCCGATGACTTTACCGGCGCGTCCGATATCGCGCTGACACTGGCCGAAGGCGGCATGCGCACGGCGCAATTCGTGGGTGTGCCGGGCACGGACACGGATGTGGACGCAGGTGTCGTCGCCCTGAAATCCCGCACCATCCCAGCAAATGACGCCATCCGCCAAAGCCTTGCCGCCTGTGACTGGCTGATGTCGCAGGGGGCCGAACAGATCGTCTTCAAGGTCTGCTCCACCTTCGACAGCACCGATGCAGGCAATATCGGGCAGGTGACAGAAGCGCTCGCACGCCAACTGGGTGCCCGACATGTCATGGTCTGCCCCGCCTTTCCGGCCAATGGACGCAGCGTCTATCAGGGGCATCTTTTCGTGAACGATGTGCTGCTGAACGAAAGCGGCATGCAGGACCATCCCCTGACACCCATGACCGACCCGGACCTGCGGCGGGTGCTGGCGCGGCAGACGACCTGGCCTGTCGCACATCTGCCCCACAGCACGGTGGCACAAGGCCCCCAGGCGGTTGCGGCGGCCATGCCGGACGGCGACGCCATGCTGATCGTCGACGCGATCACAGAGGATGATCTGCTGACCATCGGACAGGCGGCCAAAGACGCGCGTCTGCTGACGGGCGGATCCGGCATCGCGCTTGGCCTGCCCGGCAATTTCGGCGCAGCGCCATCAACCCCACCGTGGGCGGCGGTCACAGGCCCCGGCGTGGTGCTGTCAGGGTCCTGCAGCCGCGCCACCCGTGGGCAGGTGCGCACCTATGCCTCCCAAGCCCCATCGTTTGAGATCACGGCAGAGGCCGCGATGGACGGAACCGCCACCGCAGCGGCGCTGGCCAACTGGGCGCTTGCGCAGGATACCGCGCCGCTGATTTATTCTTCTGCCGACCCAGTCATTGTTGCCGCAGCGCAGGATAAATTTGGCCGGGCGGTGGTGGCCGAGAAAATCGAAACGCTGTTTTGCGATCTCGCCGCCACCCTCGCCCAGCGCGGCATCAGGCGCATGGTTGTGGCCGGTGGCGAAACCTCTGGCGCTGTGGTCACCGGGCTGCAGGCGCAAACACTGCACATCGGCCCGAAACTGGCCCACGGCGTGCCTGCCTTGCGCCATGGCGACATGGCGCTGGCCCTGAAATCGGGCAACTTCGGCGCGCCGGATTTCTTCGCCACAGCACTTGCCACCATGGGACGCAGCACATGAGCGAGGAGGCCAAGGCGCGCGAGGCGATCACCCGTTTCGCCAAATCCATCTTTGACCGGGGCCTGACCTGCGGCGCGACCGGCAATATCTCGATGCGACTGCCTGATGACACGTTGCTTGTGACACCCACAGGCAGCAGCATGGGTTTTCTCGACCCCGCGCAGATCAGCAAGATTGATGGGAAAGGCACCCTGTTGTCTGGTGATCCGCCCACCAAGGAAATCCCGCTTCATACGGCCTTCTATGACACGCGCGCCGCCACCGGTGCGGTGGTGCATCTGCACCCCACTCACTCGGTTGCCCTGTCGATGCTGCCTGACACCGACCCCGACAATGTCCTGCCCCCACTGACGCCCTACAGCATCATGCGGCTGGGCAAGGTGAAGCTCTTGCCGTTTTTCATGCCCGGTGATCCGGCCATGGGCGACGCCGTGCGCGGACTGGCCGGCAAACGCAGCGCGGTGCTGCTGGCCAACCACGGGCCGGTGGTGGCTGGCAAAACACTCGACGCCGCCGTCTATGCCATGGAAGAACTGGAAGAGACGGCCAAACTGGCGATCCTGACGCGCAGCCTTGATGCCATCGGGCTGACGGACGCGCAGGTCAGGCAAGTCGTCCGCCAATTCGACGTGGATTATGACTAGCCTTCTTCACCTGGCAG
>JAHDGO010000295.1 GCA_020627605.1 Yoonia sp. | reverse complement strand
CGCTTTGCTTGAACTCCAGACACAACACACCAAAGACGCGCGGGCGGTTGGCGCCATAGCGCAGCGGCATGATAACGGACGTTTTCGCGCCGCCCTCCTGCTCTTTGTCAAAGTCTTCGTATTTTGGCAGCCGCTTGCGCAACTCTGTAAAATCACCTTCGAAACCACCCCAGGGTTCGATCACAACGTCTGTTGATTTGGCCTTGGTGATGGCATTGCCGCAGCGGGTTGATATCCACAGCGGGCAGCCGAGGTCATAACTGAAGGCACGCTGGGACGAATACTTGCCGTCCTTGTATTTGACGGGGACCAGATTGTACTGCTTTGGATAGGGATCAAGACGCATGGTATCAAGCGCAGGTGCGCCATCTGCCCGGCGCCCATCCAGCTTGATGTCACTGTGCAGGGTCTGAAACTCCGATCGCAGGACAAGCAGCGCAAGACTGCGAAATTTGTCAAAGGACTGTTCATCCATCGCATCAATGGAACGACAAAATTCGTTCAAAAGGTCTTCTTTGAAATGCATCGGCAAAACATCCTTAAATCAATCGCAATCTACATAAAAATCGTCATCCCGGTTGAAGTCGCTTGGACAGCTTGCATTGCGCCCCTATTCCGGCGCATCCAATCCTGTGACGATCAGTTCCGTATAGGTCGCTGTCGCCATCTTGGTGCCGTCCTCTGACAGTGCAATCGTCAAAAACTCTGCCTCATCAATCGCGAAACGGCCGATTTCTTCCTCGGTGAAGGCGTCCCAGACGCGGCTTGTGCCGTCGGTAGAGGATGTGACGACAAGATTTCCATCATTGGAAATCGCAATGCCTGTGACCGCGTCTTCATGCCCGTCAAAGCGTGCCAGTTCATTGCCTGAAAATACATCCCACAGGCTGGCCATCATATCTTCGCTTGCGGTGCCAAAGCCACTGCCATCCGGCAGGAACGCCACGGCCATGACTGGCCCATCATGCTCGGCGATTTCTGTTTGCAGATCACCGGTTGCAGCATCCCAGATGCGCATTGTTGAATCGATTGACGCTGTAACAATCCGCTGATCGTCGGGCGAAAACATCGCCATTTCAACATTGTCGCGATGACCTGAAAGCTCGGTCAGCATCCGTCCGCTTTGCCAGTCCCAGATTTTGGCCGTGTCGTCGGCTGATGCCGTCACCAAAAGCTGATCGTCAGAGGAAAAATCGGCAGAAAAAACCCAATCCTCATGGCCCGACAGGGTTGCGACCTCTGTCCCTGATCCCAGTTCCCAAATCCGCACAAGATTGTCCTTCCCGACAGAGGCCAGATATTGCCCGTCGTGCGAGAACGTCACCATCTCTATCCGATCCGTGTGACCCCGCAGTTGCGTAATCATGTCCCCGCTCGCGATATCCCACAGTTTGACGGCAAGATTGGCGTCGCCGCTTGCGATCGTTGCGCCGTCAGGTGAAAACGCGATGCGCGAAAAATTGGAAAGCTCGTTGCCGGTTTCAAAAAGCGTCCGGCCGACCTGATTGGGTTCGAAGATCGACAGCGCCCGCTGCACCCAGCCGGTGCCACCGCTGATAGCCGTCAGACCTGCGGTGCCAAGCACCAGGGCAGCGGCAACCCCTGCAATGATTTTGGCAGTGCCGGACATGCCGGACTTGGGGGCGGTCTCTGTCAGATCCTCGCCAAGAATGGCCGAAAGCTCTGGCAGAAGGCGCCCTTGCAGCACGCTCGTGAAATGTTCATGCGGCATCGTAAAGCCATTGCGCCGCACCAGCCCAGCCAATGACGGTGGCAATTCATCCGCATGGGGCATTTGCGCGTCATGAAAAAAGATCGGGATGAAGGGAATGTCAGTGCGGTTCAGCACCGCCTCATATTCGCGTCTGACAAAATCTCCTTCGTCATGCAATTCGCGCTGTCGTTCGATCCAGTTGGGCCCGATGACAGCCAAAAAGGCCGCGCAGTCACCGAGCTTTTGATCAAGGTCCGCGACAAAGTCGGCACCGGGGCGCAGACCGTCCACATCCATGAAAATGCGGTCGCCCCCGATCTTGTCTTCAAGTGCTTCATATAGCCGGCCTGCTGCGTTTTCGTCAGGGCCCCGGCGGTAGCTGATGAAGATCGTTCCTTGTGGCAAAATCCAGTCTCCTGATCAGCGGCGTCAGGTTTGAGCCGCGTTTGGTGTCATTTCCTGCGGGCGTTCAAACCGGCTTTTGCCGGCGCTGATATCCTTGCGGGCGGCGCGGCAAATGGACTCGATCCAGATTGCCTCATTCGCGGCATAGGTCCCCTCTTTACCGTGCAGCATGGACATGTATTTGCCCCCCGCATGATGTAGCCCGATCACCTTCAACTCGCTGTTCAGTGCCGGGCTGCCGGAACTGCCGGGTTCGGTTGGGGTAAAATAATGGATGCGGCGCGGGGTGACGTCTTCGGCGGCACTGCCACTGCAATCATGATCCAGCAATTCATTGTTCTGCATGGAGTAGGACAAGACGCGCCCGCCCGGATGGCCGATGATATAGACGCCCTCGCCGCTGTCGGGATCGGCCACCGGCACGTAGTCCACAACCGGCAAGGCGGGCAGTTCATCTGGCACAGGCTCCGCCAGCCGGATCAGACAGGCGTCATGGTCCTGATTCCCGGACGACCAGACGATTTCCTTGGCGTCTATTTCACAGGTGCCGTTTTCCTCTGAAAACACCTCAAACTTGGCCTTGGCGCTATTGACCCGCAGCGGGGGATTGGCGCGATAATTCTCTGGCGCGGGCGACACGACATGTTCGTTTGTCAGGATCAGCTTTTCACCAGCTAGCGTGTCATGAAACAATCCGCCATCCACGATAAAGCATGTGCCGACCCCGCCTTGCCGGGCAGAGGTGATCTGCCCCACCGATGCGCCGGTGTTCAGGAAATCCAGCAGCCAGCCCCGCGGCGTCGGCCCATTTGACCCGAATATCTTTTCGAAACTTTCGTCAGGGACCGCACTTGCCGCCCTGATCTGGTCGCTGTTCATTTCAAGATGCGCACCCGGCAACTGCAGCAGCTTGGCCTGAAGCGCGGCAACCAGACCCGCTGCCTCTGGCCCACTGTCGTCGATGTCCCACCAGTCGCGCAGCTGACGGATGGTTCCGGCAAGGGAAAACGCATCAACGCCATCACTTTCCAGCGCCGGTTTCAGTGCATCAGCCGCCTGCGCCCAATCCCGTCTCGCGACATGGGTGACGGCAAGGCTGGCCCAGTGCCAATAGCCGCGATCAGCCGCAGCAGTCTTTTCGATCTCATCGCAAATGGATTTGCACAGGTCGGATTGCGTCAGCCCGATGTCGACAGGAATGTCCAGAATGGCCGCACGGTGCATCAGCGCCAACAGGTTCTCACCCGTCCAGAAATTGGCCTGACCACTTTCGTTAAAGGCGGCGGCGTATTGCGCAATCGCAAGCCCCAGGATGTCAGCGGCGCGCTTTCCATGGG
>JAHDGO010000294.1 GCA_020627605.1 Yoonia sp. | reverse complement strand
GAGAGGCCAGAGCGACATCGCTTAAACTGCTATCGATCGCATAGGCATGGCGTGCCGCCACGACACAGTATTCCGCAAATCCGCCATCACATTCCGACCCCAGAAACCACGGGCTGTCCAGCGTCCGGCCTCCTGCCTCGATCAGGCAAGGCTCTACCAGAACCCGCTGTCCGACCCTGCCGGGGTCAACGCCAGAACCCACCGCGATGACATGGCCGCAAATATCAATTCCCTGCACACGGGGCAAGACCAGCGGCGTGCCTGTCCAACTGGCATCAGCCGCATCACCGCCGCCCTTGGAATACCAGCCGACGCGCGTATTGATGTCTGTGTTGTTCACGCCAGCCGCTGCCACCTTGACCAAGACATCACCTGCAGCCGGAGAAGGGCGTGGCAGGTCGTCACGCCATGACAGCATCTCTGGCCCGCCGTGGCCTGTCAGGACAACGCCTGACATCACCTCCCCCACCATCTTCAGACCCTTTCGATTGCGATGGCAGTGCCCTCGCCCCCGCCAATGCAGATTGCGGCAATGCCGCGTTTCAGGCCGCGGGCCTCAAGCGCATGCAGCAGTGTGACCATGATCCGTGCGCCAGAGGCCCCGATCGGGTGGCCAAGGGCACAGGCCCCGCCGTTGACGTTGACCTTGTCGCGGGCCACGCCCATCTCTGCCATGAAGGCCATGGGCACGACGGCAAAAGCCTCATTCACCTCCCACAGGTCGACATCCGCCACATCCCAGCCAAGCCGGGCCAGAAGTTTTTGCGCCGCAGGCACCGGCGCGGTGGTGAACCATCCGGGGGCCTGTGCATGGCTGGCATGGCCCAGAATACGCGCCCGCCCGCCTTTCGACGACAGAACCAGCGCCGCCGCCCCGTCTGAAATGCTCGATGCATTGGCCGCCGTCACGCTGCCATCCTTGCGAAAGGCAGGTTTCAGCGTCGGTATCTTTTCGGGGCGCGCCTTGGCGGGTTGTTCATCGGCGGCGACCACCGTTGAACCCTTGCGCGAGGTGACGGTCACAGGCGCGATTTCCGCCGCAAACTCGCCGCCATCCTGTGCGGCCAGCGCATTGGACAGCGACCCAAGGGCATAGTCATCCTGTGCTTCGCGGGTGAACTGGTATTTCTCGGCGCAATCCTCGGCAAAGGTGCCCATCAGGCGTCCCTTGTCATAGGCATCCTCTAGCCCGTCCAGAAACATGCTGTCGATGATCTGCTGGTGGCCGATGCGGGCACCGCCGCGCATCTTGGGGCTGAGATAAGGGGCATTGGTCATGCTTTCCATGCCGCCTGCGATCATGACGTCAGCGCCGCCAAGGGCGATCTGGTCATAGGCCATCATCGCGGCCTTCATGCCTGAACCGCACATCTTGTTGAGGGTCGTGGCAGGCACATCTTCACCCAGTCCTGCATGAAAGCCCGCCTGCCGGGCCGGGGCCTGCCCTTGTCCGGCTGGCAGGACACATCCCATCAACACCTCATCCACGGTCTGAGCGCCGGCCCCGGCCATCGCGGCCTTGATCGCGGCACCACCCAGTGTCGGCGCATCCAGATCCGCGAAAACCCCCTGAAACCCGCCCATGGCGGTCCGTGCCGCCCCGGCAATGAATACATCACGCATGATCAGACCCTCTTGCTGCTGCGGACAGGCTACGCGCAACGCAAGCGATGCAAAACCCGTCCCTCTCAACATCTTGCCAAAAAAACGCCCGGCGGAGGCTCCGGCATCTGCCCCATTGCACCCCCGTCACTTTGGCTTACCTTGCCTGTCGAGGATCACCAAAGGACAGCCCGATGCGCAACTTCCACCTTCCCGGCCGCTCACCCGTTTACGCCCAGAACGGGATCTGCGCGACCTCGCACCCGCTGGCTGCAAAAACCGCCGTGCAAATGCTGGAGGCCGGGGGCAACGCCATGGATGCCGCCATTGCCGGGGCGGTGCTCTTGGGGTTCTGCGAACCGCAGATGACCGGGATCGGCGGGGATTGCTTTGTGCTGTTCACGCCGCCGGACTCGGATGAGGTGCGTGCGCTGAACGGATCGGGGCGGGCCCCCGCCGGAACGGACGCCGACAAACTCCGCGACAAGGGCGCCGTCATCGCGCCATACTCCGCCGATGCCGTCACGATCCCCGGTGCGGTCGACGCCTTTTGCAAACTTTCCAAGGACTGGGGCAAACTGGGGCTCAAGGCCGCGCTGGCCCCTGCCATCCACTATGCCGAGGCGGGGATCCCCGTCGCAGACCGCGTCGCCTCTGACTGGGCGCAGGCCGTGGATAACCTCTCTGGCCATGCCCGCGATCTCTTCCTGATGAACGGGCAGGCACCCACCCCGGGCATGATGTTCCGCGCGCCGGGACAGGCCGAGGTGCTGCGTAAAATCGCCATGGAGGGGCGGGCCGGTTTCTACGAAGGGGAGGTGGCCGAAGACATGGTCAGCAGCCTGCAGGCGGCAGGCGGGCCGCACAGCCTGGATGATTTCGCCACCTGCGCCTGCGATTACACAGACCCGATCATGGGCGGCTATGGCGGCCTTGACCTCTATGAACACCCGCCCAACGGGCAGGGGGCCACGGCGATCCTGCTTTTGAACATCCTCAAACATTTCGACATCGCAGGCATGGACCCATGGGGGGCCGAACGCGCGCATATCGAGGCCGAGGCGACAAAGCTCGCCTATGACGCCCGTAACCGGTTCCTGTCAGACCCCGACCACATGACGCGGCTGGACCATATGACATCGCCCGACACAGCCGAAAAACTCGCCGCCCTGATCGACCCGGACAAAGCGATGCCGGGGGCTGTGCCGGGGGCCGAGGCGGTGCACAAGGACACGATCTATATCACCGTGGTGGATAAGGACCGTATGTGCGTCTCGCTCATCTACTCGGTCTTCCATTCCTTCGGGGCGGGGATCGCGTCTGACAAATTCGGCGTGCTGTTCCAGAACCGGGGCGCAGGCTTCACACTGGAACAGGGGCACCCCAACACCGCCGCGCCCGGCAAACGGCCCATGCACACGATCATCCCCGCGATGCTGAAGAAAGACGGCAAGGCGCATATGCCCTTCGGCGTGATGGGCGGGCAGTACCAGTCGACAGGGCACGCGCGGTTCGTGACCAACGTGACGGACTTCGGGCTGACACCGCAGGCGGCCATGGACGCACCCCGGTGTTTTGCCGAAGGGGACGTGCTGAACGTCGAGGACGGCTACAGCGAAGCCGTCAAAGCCGCCCTGACCGAGAAAGGCCACGACGTCCAGCGCTCCGGCACAGCGATAGGGGGATCACAAGCGATCCTGCTGCGGGAGGACGGGGTGCTGGAAGCGGGGAGCGATCCACGGAAGGATGGATGTGCGGTGGGGTATTGAGGGGGGTGCGAGAAGTGCGATCAGCACCAAACGCAGGAAATGTCTGGTTCAGCCCCAAACCGGACATTAAAATTCAACACGTCGGGCAGAAAAAGCTCGTTCGCTTTAGGCGAT
>JAHDGO010000293.1 GCA_020627605.1 Yoonia sp. | reverse complement strand
AGTTTCAGCGTTCATTCGTTCTGGCCGATGGCGTCGACGTGGGCGAGGCCATCATGGAAAACGGGCTGCTGCATGTGGACCTGACCCGGGCAGAGCCGGAACGCATTGTGCAAACCATCAGCATCAGGAAAGGGTAGGATATGCAGACCAAATTTGATCTGGAGAAAATCGGCAAAGACGTCGTTTACGTCAAACCCATCCTCGCCAAGGAACTCCCTTCAGAGCTGCGTGAACAGGTGGGCGATCTTGAAACCCTGTTTGCGGTGCACAACGCCGCTGGTGAACAGCTAGCGCTGGTTGCTGATCGCAAACTGGCGTTTCATCTGGCGCGTGAAAACGACATGCGGCCCGTCCGCGTGCATTGAACCCGGTAAGGTGGGACGCGTCCCACCTTACGCCTTGATCAGACCCATGCTTTCCAGCTTCAGGATGACCTGATGCGCGCAGTTGTCCACAGGAACACTTTCGGTTTCCAGCCGTAGCTCGGGGTTTTCCGGCACGTCATAAGGGTCTGAAATGCCGGTGAATTCCTTGATCTTGCCTGCGCGCGCCAGCCTGTAGAGCCCTTTGCGGTCGCGCCGCTCGCATTCTTCGATGGATGTGGCGACATGCACCTCAATAAATGCGCCAAACTGTTCGATCTCTTCGCGTACCGCACGCCGGGTCGTGGCATAGGGCGCAATTGGCGCGCAAAGGGCGATGCCCCCGTTCTTGGTGATCTCGGACGCGACATAGCCGATGCGACGGATGTTGAGGTCGCGATGTTCCTTCGAGAACCCCAGCTCTGACGACAGGTTCTTGCGCACGATATCCCCGTCCAGCAAGGTCACAGGCCGGCCGCCCATCTCCATCAACTTGACCATCAGTGCGTTGGCCACCGTCGATTTGCCGGAGCCCGAGAAGCCTGTGAAAAAGACGGTAAATCCCTGCTCGGCACGGGGCGGTCGCGTCTTGCGCAATTCCGCGACCACGGCGGGGAAAGAGAACCACTCCGGAATTTCCAGCCCCTCTGCAAGGCGGCGGCGCAATTCGGTGCCCGAGATGTTCAGGATCGTGACGTTATCGCGGTCATGGATTTCATCTGCTGGTTCATATTGCGCACGGTCCTGCACGTAGACCATGTGCTTGAAGTCGACCATTTCGATGCCCATTTCGGCCTGATGCGCGCGGAAAAGATCCTGCGCATCATAGGGGCCGTAAAAATCTTCGCCCTGGCTGTTCTTGCCCGGGCCAGCATGATCGCGACCGACGATAAAATGCGTGCAGCCGTGGTTCTTGCGGATCAGCCCGTGCCACACTGCCTCGCGCGGGCCTGCCATACGCATAGCGAGGTTCAGCAGGCTCATCGTGGTGGTTGATGATGGATACTGGTCCAGCACGGCCTCATAGCAACGTACACGGGTGAAATGGTCGATATCGCCGGGTTTCGTCATGCCGACGACAGGATGGATCAGCAGGTTTGCCTGCGCCTCTTTCGCAGCGCGAAAGGTCAGTTCCTGATGCGCGCGGTGCAGCGGATTGCGGGTCTGAAAAGCCACGACCTTGCGCCAGCCCAGTTTGCGGAAATAGGCGCGCAATTCGTTCGGCGTGTCGCGCCGTCCCTTGAAGTCATAGTGCACCGGCTGCTGGATGCCCGTCACAGGCCCGCCCAGATAGACAGCCCCAGCGGTGTTGTGCAGATAGTTCACCGCCGGATGCGCCTGATCATCTGCGCCAAACACCTGTTCCGCCTCACGCGCCTTGTTTGGCACCCATTTGTCAGTGACGGTCATTGTGGCGAGGATCACGCCCTCTTGGTCGCGCAGGGCAATATCCTGACCCAGTTCCACTGTACCGGCAAACCCTTCGGAGACATCCAGCGTGATCGGCATCGGCCACAGCGTTCCGTTAGCCAGCCGCATGTCTTCGACCACACCGTTATAGTCCGCCTCTGACAGGAAACCCTTTAACGGGTTGAAGCCACCGTTCATCAAAAGCTCCAGATCGCAGATCTGGCGCGGCGTCAGGTCGTGGCTGATCAGCTCAGCCGCTTCCTGCTTCATCTTCTGGGCGCTTTCGTAGGACACGTAAAGCTCTGGGATCGGGGCGAGGTCTGGGGCCATTGGGGTCACTGCAATTCTAGATGTATCTGATGGTGGCATAGCGCCCGTTTGGCATGCATGTCCACAGACCTGCGCGAAAAAGACCGCTGTCGCCGCAATCGCGCCGGTGGGGTGATTGTGGTTCGCGTTCTGCGCCGTCTGCCAAAGTCAGCGGTTCTGTGGCGCCCAAGGCCGGGCAATACCGTTCTGGGCCAAAGTGGCACCTGCACTGTCGTTCCACACAAACAGAACCACATGCCAACGGCTTGGCACGCGCCGCGATGCGTAGATCATCCCGTCAGCACCCGCCGCCCGCGCAGCATCGGAAGCACGCCAACTCGTGGCTGGCTGTCCGGCAGCGCGTTCGTCTGCCCAAGGGACGCTGGGCCAGTGCGGATCGATTGCCAAGTCGGCACATGTGCTTGCATCACGAAGGTCAGCCAATCGCGCATTACACAGTTTCAGCGGCACGATCACCCGGTCGGGATCGTCAGGTTTGAGGTAGATATCAATGGCGATGCCAGCTGTTTCCGGCGAGGGCGAGGCATAGAGCGCGCGTTGCCCATCATGATGGAATCGCCCCTCGGGGTGGGTCACGCCATCAAGGACTTCTGCGGCGCGTGTGGCAAAAACGATCCGGTAAAGCGCCAGATCGCATGCCACCATCACGGGCGGGCTACTCCGCTGCCTTTACCGCAGCGCCGTCTTCCATCTCTGCGATGAACTTTTCCGCGTCCAGCGCAGCCATACACCCCATACCGGCACTGGTCACAGCCTGACGATAGACATGATCGGTCAAGTCGCCAGCGGCAAAGACGCCGGGGATGTCGGTCTTGGTGGTGCCGGGGGCGACATTGACGTAGCCACCGCTATGCGTTTCCAACTGGTCCTTGACCAGCTCGCTCGCCGGGGCATGGCCGATGGCAACGAACACACCTTTGCATGGGATTTCCGTGATCTCACCCGTCTTGGTGTGTTTGACGCGCACGCCTTCGACGCCCAACGGGCTGTCGGCACCAATGACCTCTTCCACCTCGTGAAACCACAGCGGTGTGATCTTGGGATTATTGAACAGACGGTTTTGCAGAATTTTCTCGGCCCGCAACTCATCACGGCGATGCACCAGCGTGACTTTGGAGGCAAAGTTGGTGAGAAACAATGCCTCTTCCACCGCCGTGTTACCGCCACCGACCACGACAATTTCCTGCCCGCGATAGAAGAAACCATCGCAAGTGGCGCAAGCGCTGACGCCAAAGCCCTTGAACTTTTCCTCAGACGGCAGGCCCAGCCATTTCGCCCGCGCACCGGTACACTGGATCACGGCATCAGCGGTGTAAACCGCGCCGCTGTCACACGTCGCGGTAAAGGGCCGGTTTTGCAGATCAAGCTTTGTGACGATATCACCAACGATCTCGCACCCCAT
>JAHDGO010000292.1:1171-3504 GCA_020627605.1 Yoonia sp. | reverse complement strand
GCGTGGATCATCAGCCCGTACGATGCGATCAGCAGCACCTCAAAGAACACAAAGAGGTTGAAAAGGTCACCTGTCAGAAAGGCCCCCAGAATGCCCATCAGCTGAAACTGGAACAGCGCGTGGAAATGCCAACCACGTGCGTCCCAGCCAGAGCTGATCGCGTAAATCAGCACGCAGAGAGCCAGCACGCTGGTCAAAAGGATCATCATGGTCGACAGCTGGTCGCCGACAACCACGATCCCGAAAGGCGCGGCCCATGCACCAAGCTGATAAAGCAGGATGGTTCCGTCCGACGCCGCCCAGGCCAGTCCGGCAGAAATGATGATCAGCGCCACAACCCCTACCAGCGAAAACACCCGCTGAATGCCGATATGGAACCGTGCCGCCAGCACGATGAACGGGGCCAGCACCGCTGGCAGGACGATGGGTGCAATCAGCCAGTGTGTCATGCGGCACCCCCATTCTGGTCATCAGGGGTGGCAGGCTGATCATCCACATGGTCATCATCAGACCCAAGGAAGGCCCCAAGCCCGATCATCACGACCACGGCGGTCATGCCAAAGGAAATCACGATCGCCGTCAGGACCAGCGCCTGCGGCAGCGGATCGGTGTAGCTGGTGATATCATCGCGCAGCACAGGGGGCGCGCCGACCACAACCCGGCCAGAGGCGAAGAGGAAGATGTTGACCGCATAGGTCAACAGCGACATGCCGAGGATCACCGGGAATGTACGCAGACGCAGCACCAGATAAAGACCTGCGGCCGTCAGCACACCAATGGCAGAGGCGATCAGAAACTCCATGCTCTTACGCCCCCTGCGGATTGGGTTGCGGCGGGGTGTCTTCCTGCCGTGACGGGTCGATATCCATCGGGTATTCGCTTTCTTTCGTGTCGCTGCGGCGCGCCAGCCGCGAGAAGCTTTCCAGTGACAACATCACTGCACCCACAACCGCGAGGAAAACCCCCACGTCAAAGAGGGCCGCGGTGGCGAGCTCAAATTCCTGAAATGGCGGGATGCGCACATAGGTGAAATCAGAGGTCAGGAAGGGTTTGCCAAAGAACCACGACCCGATGCCCGTCAGACCGGCCACCAGCACGCCAGCGCCGATGACCCCGTGGTAGGGGTAGCGCAGCCGCGCAGAGGTCCAGGAAAAGCCGCTGGCCATATATTGCATCACAAACCCGATCGACACGATCAGACCGGCGATAAACCCGCCGCCCGGCTCGTTGTGCCCTGTCAGGAAGATGTAGAAACCGACCATCATAACCACAGGCATCATCACCCGCGTCAGCACAACCATCATCATTGGATGCACGCCGCCAGCCTGCGGCCGCCCCGGTTTCCGGTTCAGCAGTTTGGCCCGCACCGGCCCGTCAAGCAGCGCCTCTGTCAGGGCGTAGATCAACAGGGCGGCGATGCCTAACACGATGATCTCGCCGTAGGTATCAAAGCCACGGAAGTCGACGAGCGTGACGTTGACAACATTGGTGCCGCCGCCGCCTTTGTAGGAATTGGCCAGATGGAATTCCGAAATCGACGCCGCCACCGGGTCGCGCAGCATATAGTAATACGCCAGCGCAAAGCTGGCCAAGCCGCCGCCGATGGCGACACCGGCATCCCGCATTCGCCGCAGGACCGTGCTTTCGACAGGTGTCCGGTTCGGCAGGAAGTTCAGCGCCAGCAGCAGCAGGATGATCGTCACCACCTCGACCGAGAATTGCGTCATAGCCAGATCTGGTGCGCTGAAGAAGACAAAACCGATGGACACCATCAGCCCCACGATCCCAATCAGGATCAGGGACAGGAACCTGTTGCGATGCATGAAGACCATGCCGACGGTTGCGGCCACCAGCATTGCCCAACAGACGATCAGCACCGGACTGGCGGTCTGCACGGGGTAGTCGGCCACAGATGTGCTGCCAGTGACCCATGCGTAGTAGCCTGCCACCACAATCGTGATTGCCCCCACAGCGGCGTAACGTGAGAACGCCCCGTTGTGCAGCGGCAGGATCAGCACCTGTGCCAGTTTGACGATGGCGGCGATCAGCGCTTCAAAGATCGTCTTGGCTTCTGGGCGCGGCATCGCATCCCAAAGCCGCAGCGCCGGATTGAACAGCGCCAGCATTACCAGCCCGCCCAGCACCGCTATGATCGACATATAAAGCGCGGGCACCAGACCGTGCCAGATTTTCAGATAGGCGGATGGCACCTCTGCCGCTGTGCCGATCACGGCAGCAGTGACCAGTTTGACGAAGGGTTCCACAAGGAAAGGTGCGACGCCAATCACCACGACCGGCACGATCAGCAGGGCTGGCGGCAACCACATGCCAAT
>JAHDGO010000292.1:0-1161 GCA_020627605.1 Yoonia sp. | reverse complement strand
CAATGGGCGGATCATGCGGCTTTGCAGGATAATCATCGCGCACTGGCCCAAAGAAGACATGCCCGATCAGGCGGAAACAGTAAGCGGCCGAGAAAAGCGAACCGATGGTTGCCAGCACCGGCACCAGCAGCGGGCTGCCGAAGAGGACGGTGTGATTGGCCTCTTCCAGCATCATCTCTTTCGACAAAAAGCCGTTGAGGAAGGGGATACCCGCCATCGACAGTGCGGCAAGTGTCGCAATGACAAAGGTCACCGGCATCAGCTTGCGCAGCCCGCCAAGGCGGCGGATGTCGCGGGTGTGTGCCTCATGATCGATGATGCCGGCCGACATAAACAGGGCAGCCTTGAAGGATGCGTGGTTGAGGATGTGAAACACCGCCGCCATCGCGCCAAACGCTGTGCCGGTGCCCAAAAGCATGGTGATCAGTCCCAGATGGCTGACAGTGGAAAAGGCCAGCAACGCCTTGAGATCATGCTTGAACAGACCAATCACCGCGCCAAGCACCATGGTCACCAGACCGGCGGTCGTGACGATCACAAACCATTCCGGCGTGCCCGACAGCACCGGCCACATGCGCGCCAACAGGAAGATCCCGGCCTTCACCATCGTGGCAGAGTGCAGATAGGCAGACACTGGCGTGGGTGCGGCCATGGCGTGCGGCAGCCAGAAGTGGAACGGGAATTGGGCTGATTTGGTAAAGCAGCCCAAAAGGATCAGGATCAGCGCTGGCACATAAAGCGGGTCAGCCTGAATAAGCTCGCGGTTCTGCAAAATCACGCTCAGGTCATAGCTGCCCACGATCTGGCCAAGGATCAGCATGCCACCGATCATGGCCAGACCGCCCATGCCGGTGACGGTCAGCGCCATGCGCGCGCCTTGCCGTCCCTCTGGCAGGTGCTTCCAATAGCCGATCAGCAGGAAGGACGACAGCGAGGTCAGTTCCCAGAAAATCAACAAAAGCAGGATGTTATCCGACAGGACAATCCCCACCATCGCGCCCTGGAACAGCAGCAGATAGGTGAAAAACTCGCCCATGTTGTCCTTGCGGGACAAATATTGCCGCGCGTAGGCGATGATCAGCAGGCCGATCCCAAGGATCAGCAGCGCAAAGAAAAATCCCAGCCCGTCCAGCATCAGCGTAAAGTTCAGGCCCAGCGCTG
>JAHDGO010000291.1 GCA_020627605.1 Yoonia sp. | reverse complement strand
GAAGGGGCCGTATTGCCGATCGACAAGCCAGACATGCATGTCTTTACCCGCCGCGAACCGATTGGCGTGGTGGTGGCGATTGTACCGTGGAATGCGCAGATGTTTCTGACAGCAACCAAGCTGGGCCCGGCGCTTGCCGCTGGATGTACGGTCGTCTTGAAGGCGTCAGAGATCGCGCCTGCGCCGATGCTCGCCTTTGCCAAGCTGGTGCAGCAGGCGGGCTTTCCGCCGGGCGTCGTGTCTGTGATCACTGGCGATGCCGAAAACTGCGCAATCCCGCTGACACGCCACCAAGATGTTGACCGGATCGCCTTTACTGGCGGGCCGGATACCGCAAAGCATGTCGTGCGCAACTCTGCCGAAAACTTTGCCGTCACATCACTGGAGCTTGGTGGGAAATCCCCGATTGTTGTCTTTGACGATGCCAATCTGGACAGCGCCGCCAACGGGTTGATCGCCGGAAACTTTGGCGCATCCGGGCAAAGTTGCGTGGCAGGATCACGCGGTCTGATCCATCGGCCGATCATGGAGGCATTGATCGCGCGCATTACGCGCAATTGCGCAGATCTGGTTGTCGGTGATCCCAGCGATGCCGCCACACATTTGGGGCCGCTGTGTACGCAGGCGCAGATTGACCGGATCGTCGCAACGCTTGCCAAAGCTCAAGGGCAGGGCGCCAGGATACGCTTTGGTGGCAAACCGCTGGATCAGGCAGGCCACTTCATGGCGCCAACGCTGGTGGAATGTGACAGCCACGATGTCGAGACCTTGAATGTAGAGCTCTTTGGCCCGGTCATGTCACTGATCCCGTTTGACACCGAGGAAGACGCCATCGCGCTAGCCAACAGCACGCCATTCGGGCTTGGCTCTGGTGTTTTCACGCAAGACCTGGCGCGGGCGCACCGCGCATCGGCACGGCTGAAGGCGGGGATATGCTGGGTGAACACATACCGCGCAATTTCACCCATCGCGCCATTTGGCGGCTATAACCATTCGGGCTATGGGCGCGAGGCGGGGATCGATGCGATCAACGACTACACACGCACCAAGACAACGTGGATCAACACATCTGACGCACCCATGGCGAACCCGTTTGTGATGCGGTGATCGGCGGATGCATAAGTCGCATAATCTGTATTATGTAATATTGATTGACAGCCAGTCAGGCATTTCTGGCCGTCTGCCGCTGTTCGCCAAGCCCTGCGATGCCCAAATGCATTGTCTGTCCCTCACGCAGATAGACTGGTTCCGGCTTTTGCCCCATGCCGACACCCGGCGGTGTCCCCGTGGCGATGATGTCGCCAGGTTGCAGTGACATGAACTGACTGACGTAGCTGATGAGCTGCGGGACCGCGAAGATCATCGTGGCTGTGTTGCCATTCTGATAGCGCTGGCCATCCACCTCTAACCACAAATCAAGGTCTTGCGTGTCGGCCACCGCATCGCGTGTGACGAGCCAAGGGCCGATTGGCGCGAAAGTATCGCTGCTTTTGCCCTTCACCCATTGGCCGCCACGTTCCAGCTGAAATGCGCGCTCTGACACGTCGTTGACCACACAATACCCTGCGACGTGATCCATCGCGTCGGCTTCGGTGATATAGCGTGCCTCTTTCCCGATCACGACGCCCAGCTCTACCTCCCAGTCGGTTTTGGTGCTGCCGCGCGGGATCAGGACATCGTCGTTCGGGCCACAGATCGCGCTGGTTGACTTGAAAAACAGGATTGGTTCTTCCGGGATGGGCATATTCGCCTCTGCCGCGTGATCGGCATAGTTCAGGCCGATGCAGATCAGCTTGCCAACATTGCCGACACATGGGCCGATGCGCGTGTCAGGATCAACGATTGGCAAAGTGTCTGGTGGGATATTTGATAGCTTTAACAAAGTGTTATCGGACAAATTTCCACCAGAAATATCATCGATATGCGCTGATAGATCACGGATTTGGCCAGCAGAGTCGATCATTCCGGGTTTTTCGGCGTTTTTTTCGCCCCAGCGCAGCAGCTTCATATTTCAGTCCTTAACGGTTTGCGGGCCTACGGTTTTGATATCCTGACGGAAATTACCCCGGTGACAAGTCTGTGCCGCGCATTTGACCCACAGGATGCATTTGCTTAAGCACCTTTGACAGAGCAGTTGGAGACCACATTGCGCGTTCTTGTTATCACCACCATGCGCAACGAGGCCCCGTTCATTCTGGAATGGATCGCCTACCACCAGCATATTGGTGTCACGGATTTCCTCGTCTTTTCAAACGATTGCGATGATGGCACCGACGCCATGCTGGACCGGCTGGCTGAGATGGGTGTGCTGACCCATGTCAGAAACCATGCTGGCGGCAAGAAAACCGTGCAGTGGCGCGCGCTGACCAAGGCGCAAAGGCATCCTTTGGTGCGTGAGGCGGATTGGATCTATGTCACTGATGTCGATGAGTTTTTATGTATCCACGCAGGCAATGGCCAAATTGCCGATCTCGTAAATGCCATGCCGCAGGCTGCCGGTTTCGCCATCCCGTGGCGCATGTTTGGCAACGCCGGTATCGCGCCATTCGTTGACGAGCCCATGATCGCGCAATTCACACAAGCTGCGCCAGAGGCCCTGCTCTGGCCATGGCGGGCGGTGCAGTTCAAATCGCTTTACCGGCAGGAGACGGCGTATGAAAAGCTGGGCGTACATCAGCCGAAGCTGGCAGAAGGGGCGACACAACCAGATTGGGTGGATGGCAATGGCGCACCCCTGCCCCGTGTGATTGGCACGGTCCTGCCCAGTCAGGCACCGCGCTATCGGCTGGCACAGATCAACCATTATGCGCTGGGATCGGTGGAAAGCTTTCTGGTCAAGGCCGCACGTGGGAAACCGAACCACACCTCGGACCTCATCGATCTGGCTTATTGGGCTGACAGAAACTTCAACACCGTGCCGGATCACCGGATTCAACGACATTTGTCAGCTGTCGAGGACAGGATCGCCGCGTTCATGGCCGACCCGGCGCTGTCTGACTTGCATCAAAACGGTGTTGGCTGGCGCAAATCCAAGATCGCAGAGCTGTTGACGCAATCCGACTATTTCTACCTAGCCGCACGGATCAGGCAGTTTGCAGAGACAGCGGTGCTGGAGAATGCAGAGCAGCTTCGCCTGTTCCAGCAGTTGATCGCGATCCGGCGTGCAACAGCGGCGGCCAAGCGCAACGGTGGTTAGTGCTTTGTTTTGTCGGGCAGATCGACGGTAAAGAACCAATCATCTGAGGGGTCTTTCCGGGCGACCTCGTCAGGAATAGCGTCAGGGCCTGACAGAAAGACGTTGGCGCCGAAATGCCCATGCAGCCGTGACAGCCTTTGCAGGTTGTCACTGGTCAGGCGTTCGTAGAATGCGGCATAGGCTGGTGTCGCGCGCAGCGCCGCAATCTTGTTGCGATGCGCCTGCACGGCCGCGGTGTGGGCGCCGGCAATCTCTGGATCAGCCATCAACTTGGCAAGCGCACCATCCATCATATGCAGATTTTTCTGAAT
>JAHDGO010000290.1 GCA_020627605.1 Yoonia sp. | reverse complement strand
GGCCGAGACGGGCTGCACAGATGACACCGTCAATGTCTTTGTCGAAAGCGCTTATTGGGACCCTGTGCAGATCGCCTACACAGGGCGCGCGCTGAAGATCAACTCCGACGCCCGCTACCGGTTCGAACGTGGCATTGATCCGGCCTTCACGCCCGAGGGGCTGGAACATGCCGTGCGGATGATCGTGGATCATGCCGGCGGCACGGCATCGGAACTGATCCAGGACGGCGCTGTGCCCGATACATCCCGCGCTTACAGGCTGGACGCCAAACGCCTTGTCTCGCTCGTCGGGATGGACATCCCGGAGGCGACCCAGCGCGAAACGCTCACCGCGTTGGGGTTCACGATGAAGGACGACATGGCGCATGTGCCGTCCTGGCGGCCTGATGTGTTGGGCGAGGCTGATCTGGTCGAGGAGGTGGCGCGCATCGCCTCACTGACCAAGCTGGAGGGCAAGCCGATGCCGCGCATCAACGCCGGTGTGCCCAAGCCGATCCTGACCGCCAGCCAGACGCGACAGCAGGCGGCAAAACGCACCGCTGCTGCGCTGGGCTACAACGAATGTGTGACCTACAGCTTTATTGACGCGGCCGCGGCCAAACTGTTTGGCGGCGGCGATGACGCGACCATGCTGGAAAACCCCATCAGTTCGGAAATGTCGCATATGCGGCCCAACCTGCTGCCCGGTCTGCTGCGGGCAGCCGCGCGCAATCAGGCGCGGGGTTTCATGGATATGGCGCTGTTTGAAGTGGGTGCCGGTTTCCATGGCGGAGAGCCGGAAGAGCAGCACAATCTTGTCACCGGCGTGTTGATCGGGCGGACCGGGCCAAAGGATGTGCATGGCACGTCACGCCCTGTCGACCTTTACGACGTGAAGGCCGACGCAGAGGCTGTGCTGGCCGCGATCGGCGCCCCCGCCAAGGTGCAGATCCTGCGCGGGGCGGACGAATGGTGGCATCCGGGCCGTCACGGCAAGATCTGCCTTGGTCCGAAAAAGGTGCTGGGCATCTTTGGTGAACTGCACCCGAAAGTCCTGCGCGAGATGGATATCAAGGGTCCCGCCGTGGCCTTCACCATCTGGCCGGACGAGGTGCCGCTGCCCAAAAACAAGACCGCCACACGCAGCGCCCTTGCCGCGACTGACCTGCAGGCGGTGGAGCGTGACTTTGCCTTTGTGGTCGATGCTGATGTGGAGGCGCTGACGCTGGTCAATGCCGCCGCCGGGGCCGACAAGGCGCTGATCGCAGATGTGCGCGTCTTTGACGAGTTCATCGGCGGATCACTGGGGGACGGCAAGAAATCACTGGCTGTCACCGTCCGCCTGCAACCCACCGACGCCACCCTGAAAGAGGCCGAGATCGAGGCGGTCAGCGCCAAGATCGTCGAGAAGGTCGCCAAGGCCACCGGCGGCACATTGCGCGGATGATGATCCGCCGCGCCAGCGCTGCGGACGCCGTGGCGCTGCGCAGGGTGATTGATGCCGCCTATGCGCCGTTTCAGCACCTTGGCCTGCCGGCTGTGGCCGAGGGGATCGGTGACGATATCCGTGACCACAATGTCTGGATCGCGGATATGGATGGCACCGTCATGGGGGGCATTGTGCTGGTGCTGGGCAATCACGCCCATATCGCCAATCTGGCCGTGCATCCTGACGCTGGTGGGCAGGGCATCGGGCAGGCCCTGATCGCGCAGGCCATGCAGGCCGCGCATGCCGCAGGACATCCCGAGATCATGCTGGCCACCCATCAGGGGATGACCGGCACCCAGGCCTTCTACCGCAAGCTGGGCTGGCAAGAGAGTGGCCGCGAGGGCGACAAGGTCTATTTCAAAAGACAACTGCGTTGAAAGGACCCGCCCATGACACTGAACATCTATCTTTCCGGTGAAATCCATACCGACTGGCGTGACCAGATCACGATGGGGGCGGATGGGCTGGACGTCGCCTTTACCGGCCCGGTCACAGATCATGATGCCTCTGACGATTGTGGCGTGGCGATCATGGGGGCCGAGGACAAGAAATTCTGGCATGACAACAAGGGTGCGAACCTCAACGCCATCCGCACACGGCACGGGATCACACAGGCCGATATCGTCGTGGTGCGCTTTGGCGAGAAATACAAGCAATGGAACGCGGCCTTTGATGCGGGCTATGCGGCGGCCTTGGGCAAATCACTGATCGTGATGCACGGACCGGAGCATCAGCATCCGCTGAAAGAAGTGGATGCCGCCGCGCTGGCTGTGGTCGAAACGCCGGAGCAGGTGGTGGATATCCTGCGGTATGTGCTGAATGGGGTGTTGCCGGGGTAGGGGGATACTGTGGTTTAAGGCATCGGGCCTAAGCCCACGTTAGGCGCTGGCCGGGCAGCGGCCGACCTGGAGGGCACCACCCTCACAGTTTGGCAACACATCCCGACCTACACGACTGTCCAACCTGCTGAAACGTTGCAAAATCGCCCTCCTGGGGGAGGTCGGGCGATGCCCGGACGGGGCCGGGCGGTCGCTCTCGATGGTTCGTGCGCTGCCTACAACTGATGACAGCAACGTCTGCATAGCGGACCATCGTCCGCTATGCAGTCATTTACCTATGTCGGATCAGGGATCCGCTTGGCTTTCTCTACCGCGGGTCTTGCGAAAAACCGCTCAACATAGGCGGGTACGTTTTTCAGGTCGTGGTAACCCACTGCGTCCTTGGTGCCGTAGAATTCCAGCGCATTGATCCAGGGCGCAATCGCCATATCGGCGATCGAATAATCGCCTGCGATCCAGTCCTTGCCTTCAAGCTCTTTGTCGACAACGGCCAGCAGGCGGATCGCCTCGTCGCGGTAGCGTTCGCGCGGGCGGGGGTCTTCGATGTCCTTGCCGGCGAATTTGTAGAAAAAGCCCATCTGCCCCAGCATCGGCCCCAGACCGCCCATCTGGAACATCAGCCATTGCGTGATCTTGGCCTTGTCGCTGGCTGTGCTGCCAATGAATTTCCCTGACTTCTCAGCCAGATAGAGCAGGATCGCCCCGCTTTCGAAGAGACCGATGGGGCCGTCGGGGCCATTGGGGTCGATGATGGCAGGAATTTTGTTGTTGGGGTTCAGTGACAGGAAGGCATCGCTTTTGACGTCCTTGTCGCTCAGCGTCACCAGATGCGGCTCATATGCCAGCCCCATCTCTTCCAGTGCGATGGATACTTTGACGCCATTGGGTGTGGGATAGGAATAAAGCTGGATCACGGATGGGTCCTTGGCGGGCCAGCGCTGGGTGATCGGGAATGCGGACAGGTCTGCCATGATGCGACCTCCTTTGAATGAATTGCGATGGTTTCAACGTAGGGGGAAACAATCCGAATAAAACCCATGGCACTGTTGGTTAATATTGATATCAATGTGCGCAGTTGCGCAGCCAGCATCAGACTGGCGCGTACGGCTAACAAATGTGGGGACACTATGCTTAACGAATTCAAAGATTTCATCGCCAAGGGCAATGTCATGGACATGGCCGTGGGTCTCATCATCGGCGC
>JAHDGO010000289.1 GCA_020627605.1 Yoonia sp. | reverse complement strand
TGCCAGCAGATGATGACTCGTCCATGGTGACTGTGGACAAAATCATGATCGCCCTTTTCGCGATGCACATGCACCGTCCGCATGCCCAGCTTGTGCGGCACAGCCAGATTGCGCACCTCATCCTCGAACATGGCGGCCTTTGTTGCGGTGACGCCGTCCTTGGCAAAAACACGTGAAAACGCGGTTTCGCTCGGCTTTGGGGCAAATTCGGCGTCTTCAACCCCGTAGACCGCATCAAAGACAGTGGTCAGCCCCCGCGCAGCAAGAACGCGGGCGGCATGGTTGCGGGACCCGTTGGTATAGACAATCCGGCGACCGGGCAGGGCCGCGATTGCGGCCGTCAGGCGCATATCTTCTGTCAGATGCGAGATATCGATATCATGCACGTCTGCCAGAAAATCATGTGGATCAATGTCGTAATCTGCCATCAACCCGATCAGCGTTGACCCGTGTTGGTGCCAGTAGTCATGGCACAGCTTCAATGCGCCTGCAGCGTCCAGCCCGGTCAGCCTTGTGACATAGGCTGAAAACCTGACATCCATCTGGCCGAACAGATCAGCGGATGGATGATACAGCGTATTGTCCAGATCAAAGACCCAGGTATCCACGTGACTGAAATGCTGCGCGACCATGCGCGCAACCTAGAACCGGGGCAGGGCGCGCACAATGGCTTTCGCTTGATTGCCGGGTCGCGCCGGGCCTATGATCGCCGGATCACGAAAGGCCATGCCATGCACGACCCGCGGACTTCGAACAAAGACGCCTACGCCCTGATCCTGGAGGCGATCGACAGCCATATCTACAAGCCCGGTGACCGGCTGGTGGAAAGTGAGCTTGCCGACCGGTTCGGCGTGTCGCGCACACCGATCCGCGAGGCGCTGCAACGGCTGGAAACGCAAAGCCTGCTGACCCGCGACGGGCGGTCCCTGATTGTGGCCTCGCTGGATCATTCGCAGCTCTCGGAACTTTACGTGGTGCGTGGAGAGCTGGAAGGCCTTGCCGCGCGTCTGGCGGCCCGCCATGCGGCCCCTGAAGAGGTGAAAGTGCTGCGCGATATGCTGGACGCCGACCAGAAACTGGCGGACGATCCTGCCGCCCTCAGCCGTGCGAACCGCCGTTTTCACAAACAGATACATCTTGCCTCGCACAACCGCTTTCTGGTGCAGCAGCTGGACTTGGTGCATCGGTCCATGGCGCTTTTGGCGACGACGTCCATCGCGGCGGAAGGGCGTGGCGAGGAAACGCTGGCAGAACATGCCGCTATCGTCACGGCCATTGAGGCTGGCGATGGCGATGCGGCATACACTGCCCTGCGCGATCACATCTCGCAGGCATTTGTCACAAGGTTGAAGCTTGACGCAGAAGCTGTTGAAGCCGCTGAATAATCAGCCGGCCATTGCGTCCGCGAAACGTTCAAACAGATAGTAGCTGTCCATCGGGCCGGGGCTGGCCTCTGGGTGGTATTGCACGCTGAACACAGGGCGGTCCGCGATGCGGATACCGCAGTTCGATCCGTCAAAGAGCGAGACATGCGTTTCCTCAACCCCGTCCGGCAGGGTCTGGCTGTCCACGGTAAAGCCGTGGTTCATCGAGGTGATTTCCACCTTGCCGGTTTCCATATCCTTGACAGGATGGTTCGCACCATGGTGGCCGTGGTTCATCTTGATGGTCTTGGCCCCGACCGCCAGCGCCAGCATCTGGTGACCCAGACAAATGCCAAAGACCGGCAGATCCGCCTCCAGCACGCCTTTGATCATCGGCACGGCGTATTTGCCGGTCGCCGCCGGATCACCGGGACCGTTGGACAGGAACACACCATCAGGGTTCAACGCCAGTACATCCTCTGCCGTGGCAGTGGCTGGCAGGACGGTGACGTCGCAACCGGCACTGGCGAGGCAGCGCAGGATATTGCGTTTCGCACCGAAATCGATGGCAACGACCTTATGCTTCGGGTCGGTCTGGGGTTTGTAGCCTTCCGGCCATGCCCACCGCATTTCGTTCCAGTGATAAGACTGCGCGCAAGTGACATCCTTGGCAAGGTCCAATCCTTCCAGCCCGTTGAAGTCGCGGGCCTTGGCGACCAGCGCCTCGATATCGAAATTGCCGTCAGGGTCATGGGCCAATGCCACATGGGGCGCGCCCTGCTGGCGAATGGCCCGTGTCAGGCGGCGGGTATCGACACCGCCCATGCCGATCCGGTTGCGCTTGGCCAGCCATGTTGTCAGCTCTTCGGTGGCGCGCCAGTTGGACGCATCGGTCGGGTCCCATTTGACGATCATGCCAGCGGCAACCGGGTCTGCCGTTTCGTCGTCTTCGGGGTTTACGCCGGTGTTGCCGATATGGGGGAAGGTGAAGGTGACGATCTGGCCCGCATAGGACGGATCGGTCATGATTTCCTGGTAGCCGGTCATCGCGGTGTTAAAGCACAGTTCTGCGACCGTTTCGCCGGTTGCGCCAAAGCCCATGCCGTAGAAGATCGTACCATCCGCAAGGGCCAGACAAGCTGTTGGTTTTTGGGGCATACCACATCTCCGCTCGGTCAAATTGTGCCGGGTTTACGGGTGCGCCGGGGCAGGGTCAAGGCCGTATCGCGCCCTTGCAAACAAGGGCTGACGTCGCGACGCCGCGCTTGTCAGACTGGCCCGCAGTCACTAAGGTGGCCACTGGTTTGAGGCAGATTGCACAGGACAGATCAATGGATATGCGCGACAAGGTCAACGCGGCCCTCAAAGATGCCATGCGTGCCAAAGAGGCCGGCCGCCTTTCAACGCTGCGGCTGATCAATGCCGCCATCAAGGACAAGGACATCGCCCTGCGCGGCAGCGCCGATGAAGACGGTGGTGTCAGCAATGGCGACATCCTCGCCATCATGGGCCGTATGGTCAAACAGCGGCAGGAAAGCGCGCGCGCCTATGAAGAAGGCGGGCGGCTGGAACTGGCCGAAAAGGAGCTGTCAGAGATCAAGATCATCGAAGAGTTTCTGCCCAAGCAGCTGTCCGAAGACGAGGCCGAAGCCGCGGTCGACAAGGCCATCACCGAAGTGGGCGCCGACAGCATCCGCGATATGGGCAAGGTCATGGGGGCGCTGAAGGCCAAATACACCGGCCGCATGGATTTCGGCAAAGCAGGCCCAATGGTCAAGGCGCGGCTGGGGTAGGTCAGGCGATGCGCAGACTGGGCCGGGCGGTTGTTCTCTGTGGGTGAAGTCTTGCCAACGCTTTACGGCAGCAAACGCCGCACGTCCACCATTCAGCTCACCCACCACCCCGCAGGGCCCGCTTTAGATCATCATAGAGCGCCAGCCGTTCACCGGCATCCAGAACCGCGCCAATCTCAACCTCGCGGTCGCCGCCGCGCAGGGTGATGTAATTCTCGACCGGCCCGCCTTTGGGGTGCAGATGAACAGTCACCCAATAACGGTTGGCCTGCCATTCCTGCACGTCGCCCTTGGGATTGTGCCGCATCAGATGGGCCGTGGTGTCGTCCACCGTCAGTTCTTCGACCACCTCGCCGCGCCGATAGCTGACATGCAGTGCATACC
>JAHDGO010000288.1 GCA_020627605.1 Yoonia sp. | reverse complement strand
AACAGTTGCGTCTGTCAGTCACGCGGCCCGCACTTGTCAGCAGTCTGACCCTGATAGAGCCTGTCTATTTCGCCGCCGCCAAAGGCGCGCCCGCCCATGACGCGCATCGCGCAGCCTTTCGTCCCTTCGTGGCCGCCATGCTGACGGGGGAGGAGGCGCGGGCGGCGCAGGTCTTCAACGATCTTTGGGGCAGCACCCCATGGGCCGACCTGCCAGCGCGACAAAAGGAGGAACTGACCAAGCGTATCCATCTGATTGTGGCCGGTGGCGGTGCGATCGAGGAAGACGCAGATGGCATGACCTCTGCCGAGCGGCTTGCGCAGGTCGACATTCCAGTCACACTGATCCGTGGATCACAGACGCAGCCTGTGATCGGCGCGATACATGCGGCCCTTGCCGCGCGTCTGCCCCAAGCGAAAGATCATGTCGTGCCGGGGGCCGCACATATGCTGCCCCTGACCCATACCGATGCGGTGGCGAGAATTATCCGTTCAGCAGATCAAGGAACCGGTTGATCCCATCCTCGGTCATCGACCAGTCACAGACAAGACGCCCGATCAGCGGTTCATCGGCAGGCCCCTTATCGGCGTCGCCATTCATCACATAGTAGACGGCACCGGCATCCAGCATGCGCTTATGCTCTGCCCGTGCCATTTCGAAAAAGATGATGTTGGCCTGCGACGGATAGAGGATGCGCGCAGCGTTATTGCCTGCCAGTCCTGCGGCCAGCTGCGCACAGCGCGCATTGGCAGAGGTGGCCATTTTGATCCACAGATCATCAGTCAGGTACGCTTGCATCTGTGCAGACAGATAGCGGTGCTTGGACAGCAGATGGCCGCCGCGTTTGCGCCGCAACTCGAACTCCCACGCCAGGGCAGGGTCGAAGATCACGCAGGCCTCAACGCCCAAAAGCCCGTTTTTGGTGCCGCCAAAGCTGACCGTGTCGACACCGGCCTTCGACGTCATCTCTGCCGCTGTGCAGCCCAGCGCCGTCATGGCATTGGCAAATCGCGCGCCATCCAGATGGGTTTGCAAGCCGAAGTCCTTTGCGGTGGCCGTCAGCGCGCTGATCTCATCCAGCGTGTAAACAGTGCCCTTTTCCGTCACCTGCGTGATCGACAGCGGGCCGCGCTGTGGGCCGTGGACGCCACGGCTTTCCTCGGCGGCGATTTTGGCGCGCAGATCGTCCGCGGTCATCTTGCCATCGGTTGTTGGCACCAGCGTCAGCTTCGCCCCCGTGTAGAATTCAGGTGCGTTGCACTCATCCTCATGGATATGGGCGCAGTCGCTGCAAAAGAGCGTCTGCCAAGGCTGCGTCATTGTCCCCAGCAGGATCGCATTTGCCGCCGTGCCATTGATCGCCAGATAGACGGCGGCCTCTGGCGCCTCGAAGAGGTCACGCACCTGCCTGCGCACCTCGTCCATGATCGCATCGGCGCCATATCCCATGGCATAGCCTGCGTTGGCCGTCATAAGGGCCGCCATCACATCAGGATGAGCAGGGCCAGCGTTGTCTGAGGCAAAAAACATCTAAAGCGGCTCCTCAATAATGTGATCATCCCAATCGTCTTCGTCGATGGCGGCTTCTGACACCGTCATGCCCTGCATTGAAACGCCTGCCCGATGCACCGAGGCTGGATCGCCAGAGATCAGCGGGTGCCAGTCATAAAGGTCACGACCCTGGTGGATCAGCCGATAGGCGCAGGTACGGGGCAGCCAGTAGAGGTTGGTCTTGATCGTCTTGGGTGTCAGCACAATGCACTCGGGCACATGGTCATGCCGCCCGGCATAGTTGCTGCACAGGCAATCGCTGTCGTCAAACAGGCGGCAGGCGACGCGCGTCAGTTCGACGTTGCCGTCCTCATCCTCCAGCTTGTTCAGGCAGCATTTGCCGCAACCATCGCAAAGGGCTTCCCACTCGGGCTTTGACATCTGATCCATCCGCTTGGTTTCCCAAAAGCGGTCTGCCAGCCCGTCGCGCGGGATTTCAGCGGACATCGGAAAGGATCTCTCGCGCCTGATCGCAATCGGCGTCCATCTGGCTGATCAGCGCCTCCAGCCCGTCGAATTTCAGCTCTGGCCGCAGATAATCGACCAGTGCGACCGACAGGTGAGACCCGTAAAGATCGCCCTTGAAATCAAAGATGAAGGTTTCGCAGTTTGGCAGGTTCTCTCCGAACATTGGCCGCACCCCGATCGAGGCCGCGCCGTCATAGGTGCCCTGATGCGGCCCGGTCAGCACATCGACCTTGACGGCATAGACACCGAATTTCGGCGGATGCAGCCCGGCGATGGACATATTGGCGGTCGGATAGCCCAGGTCGCGCCCGCGTTGATCGCCTCTGATCACCTCGCCCTCGATCCGGTGCCAATGGCCCAGCATCGCGGCGGCCTCTCGCGGTTTGCCGTCTGTCAGCGCTGCCCTGATGGCCGTGGAAGACACATTGCCGGTGTCCAGCGCGACAATCGGGGCGACAGTCACACCAAATCCCATTTGCGCGCCAAAGGTTGTCAGGCTTTCGACATTTCCGGCGCGGTCCTTGCCGAAACAGAAATCCGCCCCGACTACCACATGGGCGAGGCCCAGTTGATCGGCGATAATCTCTTGCGCAAACGCTTCAGGCGTCAAGCTGGCAAGGCCCGTATTGAACGGGACCTCATATAGTTTCTCAACCCCCAGCTTTGCCAGCCGGTTCGCCCGCGCCTCGGCGTTCATCAGCCGGAACGGGGTCTTGTCCTTGCTGAAATAGCTGCGGGGGTGGGGTTCAAACGTCATGATCCCCAAAGGGGCATTCGCCGCCTTCGCCGCCGCCCGCGTCAGGTCAATCACGGCCTGATGGCCGATATGGACACCGTCAAAATTGCCAATGGCCGCAGCCGCACCCCGGTCGGCAGGATCTACATAGGCGGTGTCACGGATAATGCGCATGGCTTTGCGTAGCCCGGCGGGTCGGGGGGTGCAAGATCAGTTCCTTGCCCATTGCGCTGGCATTGTTGCCAGCCCCGTATTTGCTGCGCTGCGGAACGAAACAGGCCGTCGCGCGTTGGGTGGGTAAGACAATGAAATAAGGAGAGATGAGATGAATTGGGACCAGATTCAAGGCCGTTGGAAAGAAGTCAAAGGCAACGCCATGTCGAAATGGGGTGAGCTGACAGAAGACGAGCTGGACCAGATCGATGGCGACCGCGAGGCGCTGGAAGGCAAGATTCAGCAGAAATACGGCAAGACCAAAGAAGAAGCGCGCGATGAAGTGAATGCGTTTCTGAACGACATCTAAACCGCTTTCGCGCCGGGGCAGTTTTGCCCCGGCGTTGTTTTCTTGCGCCCGCTCAGTCGAATTTTCGCGACGGCGCAAGCACCGTGGCCTGACCGGCCAGCACTTTCTTTTCATTGACAATACAGCGCGTGTCCATCGTGACCCGTCTGCGAGAGTGGTCGATTTCGGTCACCTCAACCTCTGCCAGCACCATGTCGCCGGGGCGCACGGGGGCGAGGAATTTCAGGCTTTGCCCCAGATAAACCGTTCCGTGGCCTGGCAGTTGC
>JAHDGO010000287.1 GCA_020627605.1 Yoonia sp. | reverse complement strand
GATCACTTTCATCTCTACTCGTACTCATCGGCGGCATGGCTGCTGCAGACACGCTGCCTGACCCGCTGACTGACGCAGATTTCGCACCGGTTGCCGAGGGTGAGGCGCGTCTGGGTCAGCTGTTGTTTTATGACCCGATCCTGTCGGGCAACAGCAACTTATCCTGCGCCACCTGTCACCACCCGGCCTTTGGCACCGGCGATGGGCTGTCGCTTGGCATTGGTGATGGTGGCATCGGTCTTGGGCCTGACCGCGTGGCTGATCCAGAGAACATGCCAGAGCAGCGCATCCCGCGAAATGCGCCGGGTCTTTGGAACCTTGGCGCACATGAATTTACCGTGCTCTTTCACGACGGCCGGATCGAGGTTGATCCAACCCGCCCCGGTGGTCTGCGCACACCGCTGGATGCCGATATGGTGACAGGTTTTGCCTCGCTTTTGTCGGCGCAGACGATGTTCCCGGTGCTGAGTGCGGATGAAATGGCCGGGCATTACAGCGAGAATGACGTCAGCCAGGCCGTCAGGCGCGGTGTGATCACCGGTGAAGGCGGGGCGTGGGACATCATTTCCAGACGGGTGGCGGATATTCCGGCCTACGCGGCTGACTTCGTGGCGGTCTACGACCATATCGACAGCGCGGATCAGATTGCCTTCACCGATATCTCGAACGCGGTGGCGGCCTTCATGGCGTTTGAGTGGCGGTCCGATACCGCGCCGTTTGATGCCGTATTGCGCGGGCAGGGGGCACTGCCCGAACCAGCGGCAACCGGCATGGGACTGTTCTACGGCACGGCGGGTTGTGCCGACTGCCACAGCGGGCCGTTTCTGACCGATCACGGGTTTCACGCCATGGGGACCCCGCAAATCGGCCCCGGCAAAGCGGCGAGGTTCGAAGCCCACGCAAGGGATGACGGGCGTTTTCGTGTGACTGGCGACGATGCCGACCGATATGCGTTTCGCACGCCGTCGCTGCGCAATGTGGCTCTGACGGGGCCATGGGGACATGCCGGTGCGCACAGCGATCTGCGCGATTTTGTGGCGGCGCATGTCAATCCGCAGGCGGGGTGGGCAGGATACGACATTGCCAGTGCAACCCTGCCGGACCTGCCAGTGGTGGATGATGCAGAGCTTGGCAATCAGGCGATCCCAGCCGCTGTGCGCGTGCAGGCCCCGGCAATCACAGATGCTCAGATTGATGCGCTTGTCGCGTTCCTTGATGCGCTGACTGATCCGGTTGCGGTCACCGGGCGCCTTGGGGTGCCGGATGCGGTGCCGAGCGGTCTGCCTGTCGATCAGCCAAGGCGTTAGGCGCGCAGGCTACCGGGTGACAGTGATGGCTTGATTGGCGGCTGTACTATGTTTGGTGACACTGCCGTCTGGCCACGTCACCGACACTTCCAAAGCTGTTGCTGTCCCAAGACCGAAGTGCAGCGGCCCGGCCTTTCCACCAGCGTGACCGCCGCCGATGGTCATTTGCTGTGACTGGCGCAGATTGTCGGCGGTGACCGTCACAACAGCGCCAATCGCATGACGATTGCCGCCGGGTTGCGCCAGCGTGATGGCAAGCCAATTGCCCGTCTCGGGCGTGACATTGCGATGCAGTTCCATCTGCGCGCGCCGGTTCACGACGACCAGATCAAGCCGGCCGTCGCCGTCGAAATCTGCCAGCGCGGCCCCCCGTGACCGGTCGGTCGTGGCAATCCCGGCGGATGCGGCGGCCTCGGTAAAGCTGCCATCAGCCTGCTGCATCAGCAGGTTGTTGGGGTCCTGCATGGCAAGCCCCGGCATCTGGTCGACATTGCCCTTGGCAATGAACAGATCCGTGCGCCCGTCGTTGTCGATGTCACCAAACTCCGCATGCCACCCGGTAGACGGGCGCCCATCATCGCCGATATGTGGACGCTGGGCATAGGTCCCGATGGTAAAGGGGGCGGCGGCATAGCTGCCGTCAGGCTGGGCAATCTGCATCAGCTGATCGCCCATAGAGGTCAGCATCACCTCGTCCCGCCCGTCGCCCGTCAGATCACGGCTGGCAATCCCCATGCCCCAAAGCGCGGTCTTGGCCCAGCCGTCATCCGGCCCAAGAAATCGCGCCTCTGCAATGTCCCACATCTGCTCGTGCCCCTCGCGAACATAGTAATGGCGGTCGTTGGACAGGCGCAGGGTCAGGCGGCCCCGCGCGTCATTTGCGGCCAGAATGGACAGCGGGCAATACCCCGGTGTCAGTGGCGTGCTGACATAGCCTTCGGCGGTCGGGCGCAGGATCGCGTTGTCATCGCAGGCGCCAAAGGGCCCCTCGGGGTCGTCGCGGTCCACGTAATTGCCGACGGCCATGTTGGGGCGGCCATCATCCTCCCACCAGGCGGTGAAAGCGGTTGTCCATGCGTCATTGTCCGGCAGGGGCGTTGTTTGTGTAAACTGGCAATCACCCTCGCCAGACAGGATGATGTTTTCACCAACCCGCATGACAAACAGGTCCATCTGTCCGTCTGCATCAATGTCGATGGGATAGGCACCCGTCACACCTGTCAGCGGGTCGATTGGCGCGGTTTGAAACTGAAAATCGCCACCATTGCGCAGCAGTTGTGCGGGGTTTTCACCACCGGCGGCAAAGATGTCAGGCAGGCTGTCACCATCGCAATCAAAGACGGCGACGCCACCACCAACAAAATGTTCCCAACCTCCGGCGTAGACATGCGGCGGCAACCCGGCAGAGCGGTCTTCAAACAGTGGCCCGGCCAAAGCAGGTGAGGCGCACAGAAGCGCAACCGCGTGGCGGATCATTGCCGTGTCTCACCCAAAGTGGCGTTGGTCACCGCAGACAGGGCGAGTGCCGCAGCGCCGCGCGCCCAGACCAGATTGCCCCATGCGTGGATTTCGACATTGCAGGGGCTGCGCCCCTCACTGAGGGTCAGCTTCTGCATCTCGGCCAGCACCTCATCAGCGTAAAGGTAGTCGTATTGCATCCGCTCGCCAGACAGGATCACAAGGCCCGGATCAAACAGCTGCACAACATTCGCCAGACCCAGCGACAGATAGCGCCCGGCGCGGCGGAAAATCATACGCGCGGCCTGATTGCCTGCCTTGGCTTCCGAAAACAGCGTGTCGAGGACCCGGTTCAGGCTGTGCTGGTCATGGGTGCCGTGATGCAGCGCGGTCGCCGCCTCCCGCGCCAGCGCATAATCGGCAAGATAAGCCTCCAGACAGCCGCGTTGCCCGCAACGACACAGCGCGCCATCAAGCTGCACCTTGGTGTGGCCAAGTTCCAGTCCCAGCCCCTGCGCACCGCGAAACAGCCGGTTGTCCAGCACCAGCCCCATGCCAACACCGTTTTCGATGGTCACGACAGCGAAATCGGAAATGGACCGGCCTGCACCGAACCACAGTTCGGCCAGGGTCAGCACATTGGCGTCATTGTCCAGAAAGGCAGGCACGCCAAAGCGGCTGACAAAGGCGCTTTGCAGGTCCACATCTGATTGCATCAACAGTGGTGACCAGCAAACCTGCCCGGCTTCATGGTCTACAATGCCAGAAACACCGATGCCCAC
>JAHDGO010000286.1 GCA_020627605.1 Yoonia sp. | reverse complement strand
CCGGAATAGCTGTTCAGCATGGACACCACCACGGGCATATCCGCCCCGCCGATCCCCATGATCAGGTGATAGCCGATAAACAGGGCCGCAACTGTCAGCAGGAAGAGCGGCAGAAAGCCGCCAGAGCCCAGATACCAGATCAGACAGATGGCAGAGATACCGGCCGCCGCGATGTTCAGCAGATGCCCGCCGGGCAGCTTTTTGGCGCTGGTGTCAACGGCAAACGGCAACATGCTGGAACCGCCAGCCAGCTTGGCATAGGCAATGACGGAACCGGTGAACGTCACCGCGCCGATCCAGATGCCCAAAACAAGCTCTACCCGCAGGATGTTGATCTCGACGCCGGTTTTCTTGGCGACGATGGATGCAAAGCCGCGGAACCCGTCAGCAACCTCTTTGGCGGCACCAGACAGTGCGCCGTAGTTTTCCTGCGGAAACGGCAGGCCGGCGTCTGTAAAGGCCGTCGCGACGCGCCCGATTTCGATATGGGCGTTCAGCCCGACAAAAACCGCCGCAAGCCCGACGAGAGAGTGCATCGCCGCGACCAGCTCAGGCATCTGCGTCATCTGCACGCGCTGCGACAGCTGCATGCCAATAACGGCACCACCGGCGATCAGAACCAGTGACAACAGCCACAGGCCAGCACCCGGCCCCAGCAGGGTGGCGACAACCGCAAGCGCCATGCCGACGATGCCATACCAGATCGCGCGTTTTGCGCTTTCCTGATTTTTCAGCCCGCCCAGCGCGAGAATGAAGAGAACAGCCGCAATGACGTAGGCGGCAGTGGTAAATCCGAAGTCCATGTTTCCTGCCCCTCGCTTAAGATTTCTGGAACATGGCGAGCATGCGCCGTGTCACCATGAAGCCGCCAAAGATGTTGATGCCGGCCATAAAGACCGAAAGCGCGGCCAGTATCATCACCAGCCAGGAGCCAGAGCCGATCTGCATCAGCGCCCCCAGAATGATGATTGATGAAATCGCGTTGGTTACGGCCATCAGCGGGGTGTGCAGCGAATGCGCGACCCCCCAGATCACCTGGAAGCCGATAAAGACCGACAGCACAAAAACGATGAAGTGCTGCATGAAGCTGGCCGGTGCAACCAGCCCCACGGCCAGCAATGCGACAGCACCAACCGCAAGCAGCGTGACCTGATTGCGGGTCTGCGCCTTGAAGGCCGCAACCTCTGCCGCCTGCTTTTCCGCGACGGTCAGCTCTTTGGGCTTTTCCTTCTTGGGTGCGGCTGCGATGGCGGCCACCTTGGGCGGCGGCGGCGGGAAGGTGATTTCACCCTTATGCGTCGCTGTTGCGCCCCGGATCACGTCGTCATCCATGTTGTGGTTTGGCTGACCATCCTTTTCAGGGGTCAGATCGGTCATCATGTGCCGAATGTTCGTGGCATAAAGTGTCGAGGATTGCGCAGCCATCCGGCTGGGGAAGTCGGTATAGCCGATGATCGTGACACCGTTGTCGGTGACGATCTTTTCATCCTTCACGGTCAGTTTGCAGTTGCCGCCACGCTCTGCCGCGAGGTCGACGATAACCGAACCGGGTTTCATGCTTTCGACCATGTCCTTGGTCCAAAGTTCCGGTGCATCACGGCCGGGGATCAGCGCGGTGGTGATCACGATGTCCATTTCCGGCGCGATCTCGCGGAATTTGGCCAACTGGGCCGCTGCAAATTCGGGCGAGGAGACGGAGGCATACCCGCCGGTGGCAGAGCCGTCCTGCTGCTCTTCCTCGAAATCGAGGAAGACGAATTCGGCGCCCATGGATTCAACCTGCTCGGCCACTTCAGGGCGCACGTCGAAGGCGTATGTGATGGCCCCAAGCGATGTGGATGTACCGATGGCGGCAAGGCCAGCGACCCCGGCCCCGACAACCAACACCTTGGCCGGCGGCACCTTGCCCGCGGCAGTCACCTGCCCGGTAAAGAAGCGACCAAAGTTGTTACCCGCCTCGATCACCGCGCGGTAGCCCGCGATATTGGCCATCGACGACAGTGCATCCATCTTTTGTGCGCGGGAAATGCGCGGCACCATGTCCATCGCGATGACTGTGGCGCCTTGCCCGTTTGCGGCCTCCATCAGCTCTTTGTTCTGGGCTGGATAGAAGAAGGAAATCAGCGTCTGGCCGTCGCGCAGGTGCTTGATTTCTGCATCTTCCGGCGGGCGGACCTTGGCGATGATGTCGGCGGCCTTGTAAAGTGCTGCTGCCGTTTTCACGACCTCGACCCCGGCCTCTGTGTACAATGCGTCGGCAAAGCCGGCAGCCTCACCCGCCCCGCTTTCGATCACACAATCATAGCCCAGTTTCTGCAGATCCTTGGCCGATGCCGGTGTCATCGCGACACGGTCCTCGCCTGCTGCAATCTCTTTTGGTGTTCCGATCTTCACGGACCATCCCCCTTATCCATTGGCGCGTTGCCTCTGGATTATAGGGCGAAAGAATATTTCACAAGGGACCCACGGGCCTGACACGAAATGTCATGCGCTAACATCAAAGCCAACGTGGCGTCGTTTCGCGGTATTCCGCGAAAGCATCGCCAAAACCTGCGGCCAGCCGCGCCTCTTCATCCAGAATGAAGCGTTGCGTGATGACCCAGACAAAGACCGGCACGATCAGCACGGCCAATGGTGCCTCCCACCGCAGGGCCAGACCAGCAAGGATCAGCGCATCACCCAGATAGATCGGGTTGCGGCTGCGTGCGAAGATGCCGCTGCTGACCAACTGCGCCGCCTCTTGATGGGGAATAATGGTCGTGCGGTGTTTGCGCATTTCGTAGGCTGCCAGCAGAATCAGCACGATGCCAAGGCACACCAAGGCTGTGCCAAGCCCGACCACAATCACGCCGCCCACTTGCAAGAACGCGGGCTGCAACGCGGCGAACCACCAGACGCCAACGGCAAAGACGGCAAGCCAGACAGGGGGGATATTGATCCATTTCATGCCTTTCACCCTGCCCTGCGTCTTTGTCCTTGTCCATGCCCGCCCCGCCGTTAGCATAGACGCAACTGGAGGATCATCATGGAACATGCAGGCAAACACGCGCTGATCACCGGCGGCGGAACTGGCATTGGTGCAGGCATCGCGCTTGCGCTGGCCGAGGCTGGCGCAGAGGTGACCATCACCGGACGCCGGGCTGACAAGCTGGCGGAGGTCGCGGATGGCAACCCGCGCCTGCATACCCTTGTCATGGATGTCGATGATGAGGCGTCTGTCCGCGATGGCATTGCCGCTGCCGCCGCTGCACGAGGCCCGGTGCAGATCTGTGTGGCCAATGCCGGCATTGCAGAAGGCGGACCATTTGAGAAAACGACGCTGGCGCAATGGCGTAAAACGATGACGACCAACCTTGATGGGGTCTTTCTGACGTTTCAGGCTGCCATGGCCACGTTAGAGCCCGCGACCCCTGCCCGCATGATTGTGGTCAGTTCAATCGCTGGCGTGCGGGGGTTAAAAAATGCCATTCCCTATACCGTCACAAAACATGGCGTCATCGGCCTGATACGGGGCCTGTCGGAAGAGTTCATGCGCAGACCGATCACCTTCAACGCGCTTTGCC
>JAHDGO010000285.1 GCA_020627605.1 Yoonia sp. | reverse complement strand
GGATCGCCCCGGCGATATTGATGCCTGTCGACCCGCCCATGCACAGGCCCTCCTCCGCCAAGAGATCAAAGATGATCGGCAGCGCCTCTGCATCAGGGATCTTATAGGCGAAATCAGGGGTGAACCCTTCCAGATTGGCCGTGATCCGCCCTTGCCCGATGCCTTCGGTGATCGAATTGCCATCCGGCGGCACTGCACCTGTCATCAGCTTGTAAAGGCCTGAACCGTCAGGGTCAGACAGGCCAACCTTGACGCCCTTGGGCTGCAAGACCTGCGCCACACCGGCCAAAGTGCCGCCAGAGCCACATGCACAGGTGAACCCATCCACCTTGCCATCTGTCTGCGCCCAGATCTCTGGGCCGGTGGTTTCCACATGGGCCTGCCGGTTGGCGGTATTGTCAAACTGATTGGCCCAGATCGCACCATTTGGCTCTGTCTCGTTCAGGGCCGCCGCAAGCCGGGCGGAATATTTCACATAGTTGTTGGGGTTGGCGTATGGGACCGCCGGCACCTCGACCAGATGGGCACCGGCCACGCGGATCATGTCCTTCTTTTCCTGGCTTTGGGTTTCAGGAATGACAATGACGGTCTTGAACCCCATCGAGGCACCCACCAGCGCCAGCCCGATCCCGGTATTCCCCGCCGTGCCCTCAACAATGGTGCCGCCAGGTTTCAGATCACCGCGGGCAATCGCATCCTTGATCATGAATAGCGCGGCGCGGTCTTTGACCGATTGGCCGGGGTTCAGAAACTCTGCCTTGCCCAGAATGGTGCAGCCTGTCGCCTCTGACGCGGCGCGCAGCTTGATCAGGGGCGTGTTGCCAACAGCATCTGCAAGATTGTCTTTGATCGTCATGGCACCATCCCTTTGTCTTCCACAACTTGTGTAGGTCCGCGCCCGCGCAACATCAAGCCGTCAGCGGGACCGACACCGGCCCCGGTGACGCAACACCCAGTAAAGCAGATAAAGGGCTGGGCCGGTTGCCAGCTCTCCACTATCGGCGAGTTCCAGGGCGGTGTCCAACGACATGGGATGTACGCGTAGGTCTTCGGCCTCTGCGGCGAGGCCACCCGGATAGGGTGCCTCCTGCGGCAGATCACAGATACCCACATAGGTATAGAAATACTCCGTCGAAGCACCGGGCGACGGATAGAATGACCCCGCTGACAGCAATTCAGTGAATGTGACGCCAGCCTCTTCGCGCGCTTCACGGTGGGCTGTTGTCTCAGGGTCCTCGCGGGCGTCGACGATCCCTGCCACAGGTTCCAGCATCCACGGGTTTGGATCATGGCGCAGATGCGGCCCAACGCGCGCCTGCTCTACCAACAGAACACGGTCGCGCACCGGGTCATAGGGCAGCACGATGGCCGCATCGATCCCCACAAACCCCTCACGTCGCAGCACGTCAGACCGGGTGCCATCAAATCGTGTGTGCCTGACGTCCACGCGATCAAAGCGAAAGAAATTACCCAAAGGAGGCTCTGCCGACACCGTGCGAAAATCATCTGGCACAGCCTGATGCCTGTGTCGCGCCGGGCGATCAATGGCCCTGTGCTTGGCCCAGGCACGGGCCTCGATCATCGGCCACATCGCACGCAGTTCATCTGCATTCGGCCATGGATCACGGGCAAAAACCTCGGCCGCTGCGGCCAAAGCGGGGGCAAGATGTTCAGCCTCCCAATCCGGTAAGGACCAGTCATGGTCTGCCGCGACCAGATCGGCGGGTGGCAAATAGCACATGACATCACGGCTGGCATCGCCGACGCGTACCGTGACCCCCTGCAGCGAGTATCCAAAGGCACCTTCATAAAGGTTCAGTCGGGCAATCTGGTCAGGCGACAGGTTTTCCCAAAGGCAACCGTTCGCCACCGCACCATGTGCCGCTTCGACAAAGGGGACGACATTCCCGGCCAAAGGCCTGACAGCATATCCCGGCAGGTCCGCGCGGATGGGCGGCCCCAATGCACCACCTGCGACAGCCTGCATCAGGGCCGCAGATCGCAGTGTGCCGTAAACAAAAAGATCCATAACGATCAGGGGTATTTCTTGCCGAAATACTCCGTCACCAACGCGCAAACGATGCCGCCGATCACAAGGGTTGCGATCAGACCCCAATCGTAAAAATACGCACCCAATTCCATCATCAGGGCAAAGACGTCAGCCACGGCATCCATCGGACCATCGCAACCGCATCGCGTTAGACCTGACGCCAATACAAAGGCAGAACGCCATCGCACCGGCGCAGGTCAGTCCTGTTGCGATAGCAAGGTTATACCCTTTTCCTGCCGATTTGCCGCAAATACGCCAGCCAATAATCAGGCTGACGACGGCACTGGCCGGCAGCCAAAAGTCGGGCGCGTTGGATTCGGGGAAGAACGGGATCGTCAGCCCCGCCATATACCACCCGAACAGACCAAATATGATTGCACCAGCAAGGCGTCCGGCGGTGGGCATGGGCTCATGTCCTCAATTGGGCGCGCGCTGACCTTCTTTATGCGGTCCGCGTCACGGTAATCTGCGTTACATCGCAGTTTCCGCTATCAAAAGTCGCCGCACAAGAGGTCAGATAAAAATCCCACATCCGCTTGAAACGCGCGTCAAAGCCAAGTGCTGCAACCTGATCCCACTTTTCATTGAATGTCTCATACCAACGGCGCAGCGTCAGATCATAGCTCTTGCCGAATTCGATAGAGTGAGAGACGGAAAGCCCCGCCTTTTCAACCTCTTGTCGCAGGATCTTTGGGCTGGGCAACATGCCACCCGGAAAGATGTACTTCTGGATGAAGTCGACACCCTTGCGGTAGGCCTCCCACCGGAAATCGGCGACAGTGATGATCTGCAATGTTGCGTTTTTGCCCGGTTTCAGACGCGCGCGCACGGTCTCGAAATACGCTGGCCAGTATTTCTCACCCACAGCTTCGAACATTTCGATGCTCGCGATCCCGTCATACGTCCCTTTTTCATCGCGGTAGTCCTGCATCTTGATCTCGACCATATCGTCCAGACCAGCCTTTTTCATGCGGGCCACGGCATAGTCATGCTGTTCGCGGCTGATCGTCAGACCGGTGACCTTCAGCCCCCGCTCTTTCGCGGCATATTCGGCAAAACCGCCCCAGCCACAGCCGATCTCCAGCACGTGGTCGCCGGGTTGCGCACCCATCTGGTCGACCATGCTCTTGTATTTGGCCGTCTGCGCGGCCTCTGTGCTTTCCTGACCGGTTTCAAAAATGGCCGAGGAATAGGTCATCGTGTCATCCAGCCACAAACCGTAGAAGTCGTTGCCCAGATCGTAGTGATAGCTGATGTTTTTCCTGGCCTGCCCCTTGGAATTGCCGTGCAGCCAAAAGCGGATCCGTTCGTAAAGCTGGACCAGGACCTGACCGGGAAAGCCATCATAGATGTTTTCGGCGTCGTCATGCATGAAATCCATAAGCGCCATCAGATCAGGCGTGGTCCACCAGCCATCCAGATAAGCCTCGCAGAACCCCATATGCCCCTCGCGCACGGTACGCGTGAACAGATCATCGTTGTGGACATGCACCTCGCCCACAAAACCAGGGTTG
>JAHDGO010000284.1 GCA_020627605.1 Yoonia sp. | reverse complement strand
GACAACAAGCGACGCACCGCGCACGATGTCACCAGCGGCAAAGACACCTTCCAGACTGGTCTGGCCCGTGCCAAAGTCCGCCTTGATCGTGCCCCAGCGGGTCACATCGAGGCCATCAACACCCCAAAGTTTTGGCAGGTCCTCGGGTTCAAAGCCCAGCGCCTTGATCACCAGATCGGCCTTTTCAATGTAGTCGGCGCCGGCAATCACGTCTGGCGCCTGACGGCCCGTGGCATCTGGCGCGCCGAGGCGCATCTTTTGCACCTTCACGCCGGTAACAGCGTCGCCCTCAAAGCCGTCCGGGGCGGAGAGCCAGACAAACTCCACGCCTTCTTCCTCGGCGTTCTGCACTTCACGCTGCGACCCCGGCATATTGGCGCGGTCACGGCGGTAAAGGCATTTGACGCTTTCAGCGCCCTGACGGATGGCGGTACGGACACAGTCCATCGCCGTATCGCCGCCGCCAATGACGACGATTCGCTTGCCTTCGGCGTTCAACTCGCCGCTTTCGAATTCCGGCACGTCATCGCCAAAGCTTTTGCGATTGCTGGCCGTCAGATAGTCGATGGCGTTGACGATCCCTTCGGCATTGGCATCAGGCAGATCCCTTGTTTTATAGACGCCTGTGGCAATCAGCACGGCATCGTGCTTGCCACGAATTGCGTCGAACGACAGGTCCTCGCCCACGTCGCAATTCAGCACGAACTGCACACCGCCATCTTCCAGCTGCGCCATGCGCTGCATGACGACGTCCTTTTCCAGCTTGAAACCTGGGATGCCATAGGTCAGCAGCCCGCCACCGCGATCATAGCGGTCGTAGACGGTGACCTGCACGCCCTGACGACGCAGCATATCCGCAGCAGCCAAACCGCCGGGGCCTGCACCGATGATGCCCACGCTTTCGCTGCGTTCAGCATGGGGGCGGATCGGCTTGACCCAACCTTCCTCAAACGCGGTGTCGGTGATGTATTTCTCGACCGATCCGATCGTCACCGTGCCATGGCCGGATTGTTCGATGACGCAGTTGCCTTCGCACAGGCGGTCCTGCGGGCAGATACGACCACAGATTTCGGGAAAGGTGTTGGTGGCCTGACTGATCTCATAGGCCTCCTGCAGGCGGCCCTCTGCAGTCAGGCGCAGCCAGTCGGGGATGTTGTTGTGCAGCGGGCAGTGGGTCTGGCAATAGGGCACGCCACATTGGCTGCACCGGCTGGCCTGTTCGGCGGCCTTGTCGCGGGCATACTCGGCGTAAATCTCTCCGAAGTCCTGTTTGCGTAGATCAGGGGCACGCTTGTCGGGCATATCGCGCGCGACATTGGTAAATTTCAACATCTTCTGGCCAGCCATCTGACATATCTCCCAAGAAGCAAACAGAGCCGCCTTTTATGACGGTCCGAAAAGAATGAAAAGGCAACTATACTGACCTATATTGGCGAATTCAGCTCTCGCCAAGGTAGTGGGGCGCAAAAATTTCAAATATTTAGGTCCGTTTTGTGACCTATATACGGTCTTTCGCCATTGTTCCCGTAGGTTAGGTTGAGCGAAACGAATCAAACGCAAGTAAAATGCCAGTCTTCAACCTCCTCCTCATCGCATTGATTCAGGGCATCACCGAGTTTCTGCCGGTGTCCTCATCGGGCCATCTGATCCTTTTGCCCTCCCTGACGGGGCTGGGTGATCAGGGGCAGATCATTGATGTTGCGGCGCATCTTGGCACGCTGGGGGCTGTGATCCTTTATTTCTGGGCTGACGTGCGGCTGGCACTGGCAGGGACGTTGCGCCTGCTCCGCGGCAAGATCGACACGCAGGGGGCGTTTCTGGCGCTCTGCCTGATCATCGCCACGGTGCCCGTCATCATTCTGGGGCTTATCCTCAAGGTCACGGGGCTGTCAGACATGATGCGCGGGATCGCAGTCATCGGCTGGGCGATGATCATTTTCGGCATTCTGCTGTACTGGGCCGACCAGAAAGGCCCGACCACGCGCACCGCACCGGAGTGGACCTTGAAACACGCCTTTCAAATGGGCCTGTGGCAGGCCGTGGCGCTGATCCCGGGCACATCGCGGTCCGGCATCACCATCACCGCCGGGCGGATGCTGGGCTATGGGCGGCAGGACGCAGCAAAGCTTGCCATGCTGATGTCGATCCCGACCATCATCGCCTCTGCCACATTGCTTGGGCTTGATGTGATCGGGACAGCAGACGCCGGCGCGCTGCGCGATATCGGCATCGTCATGACGATGTCATTTGTGGCGGCCCTGTTTGCGCTGACCATCATGATGCGTCTGCTGCGCGCGGTCAGTTTTACCCCATACGTGATCTACCGCATCGGCCTGGGCATTGTGCTGCTGTGGGTGGCCTACACTTAGGTCTTGCGCAGGTTCTTCGCCGATCCCTTGATCGCGTCATACTGGCCTGACGGACGGAACCGCCACAGGTAATCCGGCAGGATCGCCTCCATCGCGGCGGGGGAGATGCCCAGCGCGGCAAAGCCCTTGGCATCATCCGACACCACATTGTCGACTGCAAGATTGATCACCTGATCCTTGGTCACGGGGCCAGAGATCAGACCGGCACTGAGGAAACGCACAACCGCAAAGACAGAGGCCATCATGCGCGCCGCCCAGAACGGAATGTTGAGGATCAGACGGCGGCGATTGATGATCTGCAGCATCTGCTGCATCAGCTCGCGGAAGGTGTTCACATCCGGCCCACCCAGCTCATAGACGCCTGGCGCGGCCTCTCCCACCACACCTTTGACAGCGGCGGCGGCGACATCGTCGACATAGACAGGCTGAAACTTCGTCTCGGCCCCGATCACCGGCAGGATCGGGCCAAGCCTGCTCATCCCGGCAAAGCGGTTAAAGAATTCATCCTCTGGCCCGAAGACGATTGAGGGGCGCAGGATCACGGCGCTTGGCATATGCTCCAACACGCCAGCCTCACCTGCGGCCTTGGTGCGGGCGTAGGCACTGTCAGCATCCGCATCAGCCCCGATGGCTGAGATATGCACCAGACGCGCCACACCCTCTGCCGCGGCAATGCGGGCGATGCGTGCCGCACCTTCGGCCTGTACGGCGTCAAATGTGTTCTTGCCTACCTCTTCCAGCACGCCAACGCAGTTGACCACAGCATCAGCGCCATTGGTGACAAGCGCCACACTGGCATCGTCGCGGATATTGCAGAACACAGGCTCCACCTGACCGACCACGCCGTAGGGGCGCACGAACATCGCTTCGTTCACGTTGCGCACGGCGACACGGACGCGCCAGCCCTCTTTGGCCATGCGCCGGGCGATGTAGCGACCCACAAAACCGGATCCGCCAAAGATGGTGACAAGCTTGGACATCGTGATGACCTCTTTCTTCTGCAGGATCGGTTTATCTGCCGCCCCCAGACCAGACAAGGCGCAATGGCGGTAAATTTCAGACGACGACGTTTTTCACTTCGAATCGCGTTGACAGGGCGGCGCACCGCGCGTAAATCCCGCGCTTACGTGACCTGCCCAGGTGGCGGAATTGGTAGACGCGCCAGCTTCAGGTGCTGGTGTCTGTATGGACGTGG
>JAHDGO010000283.1 GCA_020627605.1 Yoonia sp. | reverse complement strand
GCACAGGATCACCTCGAGCGCTGATTTGTCAGGGAATTTCGGATGCGGGTCGATGGGGATGCCGCGCCCGTTGTCCTTGATCGTGATGGAGTGGTCGCTGTGCAGCTCCACCTCGATCCGGTTGGCGTGGCCTGCCACAGCCTCGTCTATGGAGTTGTCGAGCACCTCGGCCACCAGATGGTGCAGCGCCCTTTCGTCCGTCCCGCCGATATACATGCCGGGGCGTTTGCGCACGGGCTCCAGCCCTTCCAGCACCTCGATGCTGTCGGCGTTGTAGTCGTCGGGGGCTGCCCCGGAAAGGAGGTCATTGGCCATGATACTGCTCATTCTTGTGATTGCAGGCATAATGGCAGGTGGGGGGATGTGGGGCAATCAGGAAAGGGTTTGATTGCCCCTTGGCTGGCTACTCCCCTGCCGCTTTCGTCTCGAACCGCAGCCCGGCTGCTGTCCGGTTGGGAAAGCCCGCCCAATAGCTGTGTCCTTCGATTGGTTCACCATCGTCATCCACCACCCAGGCGCCGTCTGTCGCGACTGGTGTGAGGTCAAAGTAGTCGGCCTTGGCTGCGTCCGCTTTCAGATGCAGGTCGAGGTAGGCGGTGACGAAATGCTGGCTGATATTGTTCATCCGCACGTTGTCCCAGACCGCGTCAGCGTAGTGGTCGAAGGGGGCGTAGCCCAGTGCCTCTGACACCGCGTAGCTTTCAGATGGCGCGGGCATGGGTGCGCCAGCGTTGTGGTTTGCGGCCTCAAAGGTCAGCAGGTGTCGGGTGGTGTTCACCGTGTCGTCAAAGATGCCGCGGATGGCGTCGTATTGTGACACATCGTCAATCCCGCCTGCGATCAGCATCAGCGGCTTTTGGATCCCCGCCCAGCCGTCCGCATCCCAGAACCCGGTGTTGTTGCCCCATGGCCCGAAGGCGACGAAGGCCTTGACCCTGTCATCGGCGAGCGTTGCGTGGCTGGCCGTGCCCATCATGTTGCGTTCCAGCAGCCCCTGCGGCGCGCCCCATGCGTAGGTCGTGCTGAGTTCTGTCACCCCGGCGCCTGCATAGATCAGCGCGCCATAGCCGCCCATGGAATAGCCGATGATGGCGATGTTGTCGTCCTGGATGATCGTCCCCAGATCGCCATCCAGCGCGGTGACGCTGTCAATCACGAACCGCTGGTCCCACGGCCGGTTCACAAGGGTGGAGCCAAAGGCCGTCTGATCATCATAGGTGCTGTCTGGATGGTCAATGGAGGCCACGACATAGCCCTTGGAGGCGAGGTTTTCGGCCAGTGGCGAGAGGAGAAACCGGTTGCCGGGATAACCGTGCGAGATGATGACGAGGGGGAATGTCTCTGACGTGTCGGGTGCCGCATCGCGGGCGGCCTGCCCGGTGAGTGTCGCCGCGGTCACGCCGTCACGGATCAGCGCCGTATAAGTGCCGCCTGGCGTGGTGTCGGCACTGGCCGGATACCAGAGTTCCACTGTCAGCGTCCGGTCATAGCGCGGCGGTTCACCCTCTGCCCCGGTGTTCACCACGTCGATCTGGTCGGGATTGGTGAAGGTCATGGTGGTCACGCCGATCTTGTGCTCACCGAAGGCCGCAAGTTCTGGCGCGTCGGGGCGCACCGTGTCGATACGGTTTTCGGCATGGGCGGCGGTCGCGGCGATCAGCCCGAGGGCGGCGGTCATTGTACGCATCAGATGCTCCTGTCGGATGTGAGTGTCTGCCAAGCCTAGCGCGCCTGCAGCCTGCGCGATAGTCTTGCCCAAAGGAGACGATTGATGCGCGTATTTTTCACTGGTGGCAGCGGCAAGGCCGGGCGGCACGCGATCACCTATTTGCAGGGGCAGGGCCATCATGTGGTCAATGCCGACCTGACCCCATCGGGGCTGGATGTGTCGGAATTGCTGATTGATCTGACCGACGCAGGTCAGGTGATCGGCGCGATGTCGCAGTTCACCGATTTTCACGAGCTGGACGCAGGCACCGGCGTGCACCGCTATGATGCAGTGGTGCATTTTGCCGCCGTTCCCCGTGTCATGATCGGCACAGACGGCGAGTGTTTCCGCCAGAACACGCTGACAACTTACAACGTGATCGAGGCGGCGACCAAGCTGGGCATTCCCAAGATCATCTTTGCCAGTTCCGAGACAACCTATGCCGTTTGTTTTGCCGATCGTGAGTTGAAGCCGGACTATGTGCCCATCGACGAGGATCACCCCACCGTACCCCATGACAGCTATGCCATGTCCAAGGTCTGTAATGAGGTCACGGCGCGGTCGTTTCAGGCCCGCACGGGGGCCGATATCTATGGGCTGCGTATCAACAACGTGATTGAGCCGCATGAGTACGAAACGATGTTTCCGGCCTTCATGGACGATCCCGCCCTGCGCCGTCGCAATATCTTTGCCTATATCGACGCCCGCGATCTTGGCCACATGGTTGACTGCTGCCTGAAGACCGACGGTCTGGGGTATGAGGTGTTCAACGTGTCAAACGACGATATGTCGGTGGGTATTACCTCGGATGAGGTGATCGCGCGGTTCTATCAGGACGTCCCTGTGAAACGGCAGATGCGCCCGGAAGAGACGTTTTATGCCAATGACAAGGCCAAGCGCATGGTTGGGTTTGCGCCCAAACACAGCTGGCGCGCGGTGCTGGGGTGAGCTTTCCTGCCTTTGATCTGGCGGCGTTTGAGGCCGCTGATGCCGGGCACCGTCAGGACCTTGCCGCAGAGCTTGATCGCATTTGCCGCGACACCGGGTTTCTGGTCCTGAAGGGTCACGGGATTGATCCTACCGTGGTGGACGGTGTCTGGGATGCGGCGCGCGCGTTCTTTGCCCAGCCTGCCGCCGCAAAACAGGCCGTTGCGCCGCCCTTTCAGGGCTATCCCTACGGCTATCTTGGCCCCGATGCAGAGGCCTTGGCCCGGTCCAAGGGGGAGGACACGCCGCCTGATCTGAAAGAAAGCTTTAACGGTGGGCCGTTGCGCGTGCCTGAGGATGCCGGGACCGATGCGCTGGATTTTTGCTATCAGCCAACGCTATGGCCCGATCTGCCCGGCTTTCGTGCGGCGTGGGAGGCCTATTATGCCGCGATGGAGGATCTGGCAGCGCGGATCATGACCGCCTTTGCCGTGGCGCTGGGGTTGCCAGAGGATCATTTCGCGCCCTTCATTGCCAACCCGATTTCGGCCCTGCGCGCCTTGCATTACCCGGCCACGGTTGACGCCCCGTTGGCCAAACAGCAAAGGGCGGGCGCACATACCGATTACGGGTCGCTGACCATCCTGTTGCCGCAGCCGGGCAGCACGGGGTTGCAGGTTGACATGCAGGGCCACTGGGTCGACGTGCCAACGCCGGAGGGCGCCTTTGTGATCAACATCGGTGACTTGATGGCACGCTGGACGGCGGACCGCTGGGTCAGCACCCTGCACAGGGTGGTCGCCGTGCCGGGGCAGCCCGCGCGCCGGTCGCTGGCCTATTTTCACCAGCCCGACTGGGACGCCGAGATTGTGCCACTGGACGGGTCCGACGCCTATGGGCCGGTCCGGTCTGGCCCCTATCTGATGGGCAAGTTTCAGGCGACCGGGGTGT